>JANQTK010000163.1:7148-18226 GCA_030731695.1 Polaribacter sp. | reverse complement strand
ACAGAATATGCTTTATTAGCAAATGAGGCATTTGCAGCAAATGGAGAACCATTGCCATTTACTTCTGTTGCTGGTTTAGGACAAGGTACCAACTGGCAAAGACAAGCTTTTGAATCTGCTCCAATTTACAGTATTGATTACACCTTAAATAAAGGAACTGAAAAATCAACTTACTCTTTAGGATTGTCAGTGATAGATCAAGATGGTATTGTTGGTTTAGATAAATCAAATTTCAACAGAAGAAACATCCGTTTCAATTTTGATACTGAAATAACAGATAAATTAAAATTCACTTCATCAACTATTTTTACTAATACAAACAAAAGAAACTTGAGTGAAAATGTTTTAGGTTCAGTATTGTTCAATGCATTGAATATGCCACCAACAATTCCTGTATTTCAACCAAATGGTGAGTTTTCAAGACCTCCTGCAACAGGAACAGGTATTGAAGTTGCAAATCCATTAGCTCAAGTAGATAATGCTCAAAACAGAACTGGAGTCAATAAAATTTCAGGAAGTTATGGATTAAATTATAAAGTTACTGATGATTTTTCTGCAGAAACAAGATACCAAGCAAATTATGCAACTTCAACATCAAATTCTTTTAGTCCACTATATACGTATGGTAATAATAATGTTTTTAATGTTGATCAATCAACATTCACAAATTTCAAACAAAACTTTTTTGATTATACTTTTGATGCATTTTTAAAGTATGAAAAAGTATTTAATGATAGACATGATGTAAAAGCAATGGTCGGAACCTCTGTATTCCAAACAACCGGTCGATTTGAAAATATTTTGACAAGCACAGCAACAGGAACTACTTTAAATGATTTCATTTTAGGAACTCCAGTTTTAAATGGTGACGGATTACAAATTTTCAAAAACAATAATAACGGTTCTAATTTAGCTTTTGATAGTAGATTATTATCTTATTTTGGTAGATTCCAATATGCTTATGACGGTAAATATTTATTTTCAGCAGTAGTAAGAAGAGATGGTTCATCTAATTTTGGTCCAAAAAATAAATTTGGATTTTTCCCAACGGCATCTTTAGGTTGGATAGCTTCTGAAGAAGATTTCTTAAAAGAATCAAACGTAATAAGCTTTTTAAAATTAAGAGCAAGTTATGGTATTATTGGTAATGATAGAATTCCTGGATTTAGATTTTTATCAATTTTAAATGGAGAAGCTGAGTATGTATTTAATAATCAATTAGTTCAAGGAATTGCTGTAGGTCCAGTTGCAAACCCTGAAATCAGATGGGAAAAACAAATTCCTTTAGACATTGGTTTGGATATTGAATTATTCAATAAAGTGAATATTACTGCAGATTATTTTAAGAAAAGAACAGAAGACTTATTAGTTTCTGCTCAAACTTCAGGTATTATTGGTGTTGCAGCTCCAGGTTCTTCAGTTCCAGTAATCAATGCAGGAACTGTTGAAAATGAAGGTTTAGAGTTTTCAATTGGATACAAAGAAACAGTTTCTGAAGATTTTAATTTCAATGTAAACTACAATTTTACTACACTAAGAAACAATGTAACTTTTGTAGGAAATGCAACAGGAATTATTGAAGGTGGAAGTTTTGGAGTAGGACAAGAACCACCATCAAGAATGGAAGCAGGTTTCCCTATTGGATACTTCTATGGATACAAAACAGCGGGTATTTTTCAAACTCAAGCTGATGTTGACGGTCATGCTACTCAATTAAATGCTGCACCTGGAGATTTACGTTTTGTAGATACTAATGGAGATGGTGTAATTGATGCTGATGATAGAACTTATATTGGTGATCCAATTGCAGATATCACAATGGGATTAAATTTATCTTTCAACTATAAAAGATTTGATTTTAACGCATATGCTTTTGCATCAATTGGAAATGAAATTGTAAGAAATTACGAAAGAAACCTACCATTAACAAACAGACCAACTTACTTTTTAGACAGATGGACAGGTCCTGGAACAAGTAATACTTCACCAAGAGTCACTACTGGTGCAACAGGAAATATTTTATTTTCAGATTTTTATGTTGAAGATGGTTCATTCTTGCGTTTACAAAGTATACAGTTAGGATATAGTGTAGGTCAAGAAACTTTAGAGAAATTAAAGTTCAGTAAATTAAGATTTTATGTAACTGGAAGTAACTTATTTACATTAACTAAATACAGAGGATATGATCCAACAACATCAAATGGAGCTCCAATTGGGGGTGGAATTGATCAAGGTTTTTATCCAAGTCCGAAAACTTTTTTATTCGGTATGAATGTTACTTTTTAATACAAACAATATGAAAAAAATAAACATAAAAATATTCATGATTTTAATCCTAATAGTTGGATTAAATCAATCTTGTAGCGATGATTTTGTCGATGTAAAACCAACATCAGACAACTCTGAAGATTTCTTTAACTCAGAGCAAGATTATCAAAATGCACTTATTGGTGCTTACGATTTATTGCAATCTACGTATTTAAACGTAATGTTAGGTGAAATTGCTTCAGACAATACCTTAGCTGGTGGTGAAAGTGCCACTGACGTTGTTGGTATTCAAGAAGTAGATGACATGATTCACACTCCATTAAATGCTCAATTAAGAGACATTTGGAGCTGGATGTACGCAGGAGTAAACAGAGCGAATTATATCCTTGAATTCAAAGATAAAATCGATTTTGCTGGTAAAAATGAAATTTTAGCACAAGCTACTTTTTTAAGAGCTTACTACTATTTTGAATTGGTAAAATGGTTTGGTGATGTGCCAATGGCAGTTGATAAAAGAATTCAATTTGGAGAACAATTTACGATTGATAGAACTCCAAAAGCAGAAGTTTATGCTCAAATTGAATTAGATTTAATGTATGCTGCAGATAATTTGCCTTATGTACAATCTGTTCCAGGAAGAGTTACAAAAGGTGCTGCACAAGCATTATTAGGAAAAGCATATTTATATCAAAATAAATTTGATGAAGCAGCTACAGTTTTAGAAAATTTAATTGTAAATGGTCCTTATGATTTAGTATCTAATTACAATACAATTTTTGAAGAAGCTGGAGAAAATAATATTGAATCTGTTTTTGAAGTACAATATTTTGATGGTCAAGGAGCAGGATTTGGTTGTTTACAATGTAGTGAAGGAAATGTTGCTGTAGGATTTAGTGGTGTTCGTGCTTACGTTGGTCCTGATTTTACTCCAGGATTTAGTTTCAATGTGCCTGTTCAAGAAGCTGTTGACGCTTTTGAAAATGGTGATTTAAGAAAAGATGTTGCTATTTTAGATATTGAAGCTTGGGCAACTGCTACAGGAGCAACTTATGGAACTGGTTATGAACATACAGGATATTTCAACAGAAAATACATTCCTAGAACAAGAAGCACAAATGCACAAGGTGATAGAAACTTAACGAATCCTAATAATTACAGAGCGATTCGTTTTGCAGATGTTTTATTAATGGCTGCAGAGGCTTTCAACAGAAAATCTACACCAGATGATGCAAAAGCAAGAACCTATTTGAACAGAGTAAGAGCAAGAGCTTTTGGAAATACTTCAAATAATATTACTTCTTCAGGAGCTACACTAACTGAAAGTATTTACAATGAAAGAAGAGTGGAATTAGTGGGTGAAGGACACAGATTCTTTGATTTGGTAAGAACTGGAAAGGCAGCTCAAGAAATCAATGGTTTTGTAGCTGGTAAACACGAACTTTTTCCAATTCCAGCAATCGAAATTCAGTTAGCAGGAAATCGTTGGTCACAAAATCCAAATTACTAAAAAATAAATACGAATGAAAAACATACAAAAAATAATAAAAATATTTTTCTTACTGCTTTTAGTGGCTTGTACGGAAAATGATTTAAGAGATGTGTCTTTTGTAAATGATATTACAGCTCCATCAAATGTTGCAGCTCTTTATAATATCACTCAAGACAATACAGGCTCTGTAACAATTACCCCTAACGCAGATGGTGCTGTTAGTTTTGAAATTTATTACGGAGATGGAACTGTAGCTCCAGCAATTGTTCCACAAGGTAAAAGTGCCTATCATGTATATCCAGAAGGGACTTATAATCTTAAAATAGTAGCAATCAATTTAACAGGAGTAAAAACAGAAGTTACGCAACAACTTATCGTTTCTTTTAAAGCTCCTCAAAATTTAGTAGTTGTAATCGAAAATGATGCTGCGATTTCTAAGCAAGTAAATATTACTGCAAATGCTGATTTTGCTACAATGTTCGAATTTAGCTCTGGTGAAACAGGAGTAACACAACCAGTGGTTTCAGGAAATATTGGTTCAACAATTTCATATACGTATCAGAATGCAGGAACATACAATATAACTGTAGAAGCTAAAGGTGGCGCAATTGCAACAACAAAATACGAAGCTAGTTTTGTAGTAACTGAAATTTTAGCTCCAATTGTAGCAGCTCCAGCACCTCCAGCAAGAAGTGCAACAGACGTTGTATCAATTTTTAGTGATGCATATTCAAATGTTACTTTAAGTGAATTGCCAACAACCTGGTCTTCAGGAGGTTTTGAAGCAATAAATCTAAATAATAGTAATGTTTGGAAACTTACAAATTTAGATTTTATTGGAATGGTAACTAACTATGCAACTGGAATAGATCTTTCTGCAATGGAAAAAATGCATATTGATTACTGGGTTCCAAATGGAGTAACAAATGAATTATTAGTGAAAATTGTGAATACTGTTGATGGTGGTGAAGATATAGAATCCCTAGGTACTACAGTAAGTGGCACATGGCAAAGTATAGATATTGATATGTCAGGTTTTGATGGTGGAAATTTAGCCAACAAACAAAAAATTACTCAAATACTAATTGATTCACAAGGAACAGCAGGAGTTGTTTATATTGATAACTTTTATTTTTACAAACAAAGTTCAGCTTCAACTTTTGATGATGGAATTTTATCTAATGGTGATTTCCAATCAGGAAATACTTCTTGGATTGTAGGTGTTGATGATAATGCACCTGCACCAGTTTTAGTAAATGGGGCAAATATCTATTATTCTGTAAATGTTGCAAATGCAGGCAATCCTTGGGACGTTAATTTAAGTCAAAAAGTAGAAATTGTAAATGGAACAACGTATACATTAACATTTGACGCTTGGTCTAATGTAAATAGATCAATGCTTGCAGGAATAGGTTTGAGCGGTGATCCTTGGTCAAGCAAAACAGAAACTTTAAATATTACTACATTAAGAGCAACATACACAAGAACATTTACAGCAGATTTTGGAGCACCAAATGCCAGAGTTTTATTCGATTTAGGGGCTGCTGCTGGTCAAGTTAACATTGATAATGTATCATTATTTATTGGAAATGGAAACTTAGTTACAAATGGTAATTTTGAAAATGGTAGCACTCCTTGGATAGTTGGAGTTGATGATAATGCTTCTGCTCCAGTAGTTCGAACAAATGGTAATAGCCATTATTTTGTAAATGTTGCAAATGCAGGAAATCCTTGGGATGTTAATTTAAGTCAAAAATTAGAAATCGTGAGTGGTCAAACATACGTTTTAACATTTGATGCGTGGTCTAATGTTAATAGAAGTATGATTGCTGGAATTGGTTTAAGTGGAGATCCATGGTCAAGTAAAACTGAAACGGTAAATATTACTGCTTCAAGAACTACTTATTCATACACATTCACAGCTGATTTTGGGGCTACAAATGCAAGAGTTATCTTTGATTTAGGAGCGGCTGTTGGCCAGGTTAGCATAGATAACGTTTCATTATCAAAACAATAAAAGTCAATTATTTAGAAATCATAATTTTTAAAAAGTATGAAAAAAATCAAAAACGTATATGTAATAATATTTTCTTTGATAACCGTTTTTTACGGTTGTCAGGAAAATGATTATTCATTTGGAGAAATCATCGCACCAAGTAATATTCAGATTACTGCAGAAATTATTGGAGCAGATGCTAACAATCCAAATGGAGATGGAAGTGGAGCCGTTAATTTTAAAGCAACTGCAGACAATGCAGTTTCTTTTAAATTCATCAATGAAGGCTCAGAAACTGTTGCTCTTTCTGGAGAAACATCGATGATTTTTAGTAAATTAGGTTTAAATACCTATACTGTAACTGTGGTAGCTTCAGGAACGGCTGGAGTTTCATCTAGTAAATCTATACAAGTTGATGTTTTAGCTACATACTCACCACCAGACGATTTAAAATCAAAATTGTTTGGTTTTGATCCAGCTAATCCAACAGCATCTTCTTCAAGAACATGGAAAGTTCAAGCTGCAAAACCAGGCCATTTTGGTTTAGGTCCTGTTGGAGGAACAACCCCAACTGAATGGTATGGTGCTGGTGTTGATGAAAAAGTAGGTTTAGGAATGTATGATGATAGATATATCTTTAGTTCAGACGGAACATTTTCTCATGTAACCAATGGTGATATTTTTGGAAGAAATCCTTTTATTGTTGATGATTTAGGGCCAAATACTTCAGGAAATATCAACGGTCCAGAGATTGAAAATTATGTTTTTGCAGATTACACTGAAAGTTTCTTTTTAACAGCTCCAGCAGGTGTTGAAACAATTAATTTAACAGGAAAAGCTTTTATAGGATATTATACTGGTGGAAACCATCAATACGAAATATTTGATAGAGGTGTTGCAAACGAATTGCTATTAAGAACTACTGATGGAGCAGCTCAATTTGATTGGTGGTTTATCATCGTAATTGAATAATAATTTAAGTATTTAAAAAAAAGGTCAGTTCAAGCTGACCTTTTTTTATTTTTTTGCACTATTAATAATATTGTATATAATTATTTTTTATATTTACAATATTTCAAATCTTTTTTTACATTTTAAAAAGTATAATGCTATGTATATCTCATTATTTCTACCAATACAACAACACAACATTTGTGGTTTTTTAAAACTATTTTAAAATATAAAATCCTTATTTATTAAGGATTTGTTAAGGATTGTCTTGAATTTATTGATGTATATTTATTGTTGAGGTCTTTTTTATGTCATTTAAAGTGAAAGAGTTTAGTTTTATGAAATTATTAACAAACAAAATCAAATCCAAAGTAAAAATCTACTCTAACTAAAAAAATAAACTCCGGATTTTATTTTAAAAAAAACAACATTATGAAAAACATTTTTTTGAGATTGTTACTTTTCTTATTAACGCTTAATGTTTTTGGTCAAACAGATAAAGTATCTGTAGTTACAAACAACCAAGGATCAAAATTAGTCGTAAACGGAAAAGATTTTATCGTTAACGGTATGAACTGGGATTACATTCCAATAGGTACAAATACTGTAAATGCAGATTTTTGGAATAAATCTGATGAAGTTATCAAAAGCGCACTTGACGCTGAAATGATGCTTTTAAAAAACATGGGTGTAAACGCGATTCGTCAATATACTGGAGTTCCTGCAAGATGGATAAAGTATATTTATGAAACACATGGAATTTATACTATGTTAAATCACTCTTTTGGTCGTTATGGATTAACTTTAGATGGTGTTTGGACACCAATTACTGATTATTCTGAGCCAAGAACTCAAAAATTCTTGTTATCTGAAGTTGATAAACTAGCAAAAGAATATAAAGATACTCCTGGTATTTTAATGTATTTACTAGGGAATGAAAATAATTATGGATTGTTCTGGCAAGGTGCTGAAACAGAAGATTTTCCTGATGATGAAAAGGAACGACAATTTGTTGGTGAAAAAAGAGGAAGACCAATGTACCGTTTAATGAACGAAGCTACAAAAAAAATGAAAGCAATTGATATGTCTCATCCTGTGGCAATTTGTAATGGTGATACATTATTTATTGATATCATAGCTGAAGAATGTAAAGATGTTGACATTTTTGGAGTTAATTCATATAGAGGTCCTTCTTTCACAGATATTTTTCAAGTGGTAAAAAGTAAATTAAATAAACCTTTATTATTTACTGAGTTTGGTTCTGATGCTTTCAATGCTATTGATAATCAAGAGGATCAACTTTCTCAAGCATATTATATGGTTGAAAATTGGAAGGAAATTTATCAAAATGCAGCTGGTTTAGGAAAATCAGAAAACTCAATTGGAGGTTTTACTTTCCAATTTAGTGATGGATGGTGGAAATATGGTTTTGACAAAAGAGAAGGAGCAGATAATCACGATAACAATGCTTCTTGGTCAAATGGTGGATATCAAAAAGATTATGTGCCAGGAAAAAATAATATGAACGAAGAGTGGTTTGGAATTTGTGCAAAAGGACCAACTAATGAAAGAGGATTATACACTTTGTATCCAAGAGCGGCTTATTATGCATTGAAAGAAGCGCACAACTTAAATCCTTATGCTGCTGGAACTACTTTAGAATCAGTTACAACATATTTTAAAAACATTCAATTAATGGATGCAGTTTTAAGAGCAAGAGGAGATAAAGCTGCATTAGGAGGAAATGAAAAAATTAAATTAAGTAACTTAAGGGCTGAATTTACAACATTCAATACAGGAGGAACTTTATTGACAACTCCTCAACTTACTGATGGAACTGGACAAGTATTTCCTGATAGACTTGGTTTTGATCACATGCAATCGTACTTCATTGGAGTTACTGGTCAGCCAACTGCAAGCATGAAAGCAGAAGTAAATTTCAATATTTTAGGAAATGTTGCAGGAAATCCAATTGATGATATTTTTTATGAAAACGTGGGAAGACCAGTTCAAGTAAATACTGATAATGGAAATTTAACACTTGCAGATAACAATAGATTAAGAGTTTACAATGCCTCTTTTGAGTGGAAAGCTGAAAAATTTGACATGAGAGGGTTTTACAGAACAAGCCATTATCACTGGGCATATGAAGGAGATATGTTTAATTTATATCCAGAAGCAAACTACGGTCCAAATTTAGATATTTACAATGGTGAAATTTTGGGATTAGAAGTTGATGGAAAAGGTTCTTTAGCTGGTTTAAAAGCTGCTTTTGGTCCACAATTATGGTGGGGAGCAAACCCTGCTGTTCTATTGAAGTATAGAAAAAAAGTGGGTCATTTTGATGTGACTGCAATTTATCACAAAGACATTGTTGCAGGAAATGGAATTGATGAAGATGGAAATCGTATTTTAGATCCAGTTCAAGCAAGATCTGGGGTAATTCCTGCATTACCAACAGAAAGAACAACAATCGCAATTGAGAAAAAAGGTGAACACTTTGCATTTCAATTAGGTGGTATTTGGGCAGGAAGACCTTTAAATGGAAGAAATTATCAAGTAACAACAGGAACTTCAGGAAATTATACAGTTCTAAATGATAGAATTCAAGCTAAGGATAATTTTGGTGGAAAAGCAAAAATTACTTATCAAAATGGCAATATCAACTGGTATGCACAAGGTTCTGTTATGGGTCTTGTAGCAAATGGTGGTTTTGATCAAACAATGACTTTTACAGGTTGGAAATTGAAAGATAGTGGAAGCGGAAACTTAAATAATTTCTTAACTGGTTTTGCTTACAATACAGGTAAATTCCAAGTTGCACCAAACTTTATGTGGCAAAAACCATTAGTTGATCCAATGCCAAATGATGTTGGAGCTCCAGGAAGATTAAGAAATTTTGTGGATGATCCATTTTCAGTAAGAGGTGGAAACAGAGAAACTACAGCTGGTGAAATTTTACTTACCTATGATCCAACTCCAGGAACTTATATGTACGAATGGGATAATGACAGAGCTGAAGACGCTAAGTTTGCAATGAATTTAGGATTTGTATATCGCCATTTACCAACAACTCAAGATGCTGCCATTGGTTTCTTAGCAAATCGTACATTTTTTGCTTTTGCACAATCAGCACCTGCACAAGATTTATGGGAAGTTCACTCAAGAATCGTTTCTAAAATCAGACCAGAATTCGGATTTGTTTCAAATGTTTACTATGGAACAGGACAAGCAAATGGTGATAGTGACAGAACAATTACTCGTTTTGGAGCAGATTTAAGAATGATTTATAATAAAATGAAAATTACAGGGATGGTAAAAGTAAATGATTGGGGGCCTTTTGACTACCATAGAGATTTCAACTTAACATTCCCAGTTCAATTGATGCTTGATTTTTCAACATCTGTTGGAAAACCAGATTGGTTTATTTTACCTGATACAAAAGTTGGAATCAGAGGAACTTGGAGAGCTTTGAATGAAAATTCACCAAGATATTCACCAATGGCTACTGCAACTGAATTCGCAACTGCACCTATAGTAAGTCCTGTTGGTTTTCCAAATGGATCTGAGTGGGAAATTAGAACATATATTCATATAAACATTGGAAAATAAAAAAACATTAATTATGAAAACAACAAAAAAAATATTTTTAAAAATAACAAAGCCATTAGTTTTACTGTTTTTAGTAAATCTAGGTTGCGAAAGAGACATCTCAGACGAGGCTGTACAAGCGACTTTTTCAACCAATCAGACTGTATTTTCAGATTCTTTCAGTGCTGGATTGGAATACTATCCTTTTGGAGATTCAAAATTTGAAGCATTTTCAGTTGATACTGAGGTAAAATACCAAGGCACTGCTTCAATGAGATTTGACGTGCCCAATGAAGGCGATAGAAATGGTTCATATGCTGGTGCTATTTTTAGAGATGAAAATGGAGGTAGAGATTTATCTAAATATGATGCGTTGACTTTTTGGGCAAAAGCGTCAAAAGCTGCAACTATCAATGATATTGGTTTTGGACAAGATTTTGGTCAAAATAAATTTCAAGTGAGCAAACGTGCTTTAAGACTAACAACAGGTTGGGTAAAATATACAATTCCAATTCCTGATGCTTCAAAATTAAAACAAGAAAAAGGAATGTTTTGGTATGCAGAAGGACCAGAAAACGGGGATGGTTATACTTTTTGGATTGACGAGTTGAAGTTTGAGAAATTAGGAACAATCGCTCAACCAAGACCTTCTATTTTAAATGGAGAAAATATTTCAGTAAATACTTTTATTGGAGTAAATATCAATGTTGCTGATTTAAATCAAACTTTTAATTTAGGAACAGGGGAAGATATCTCAATAAGTTCTGCACCAGGATATTTTGT
>JANQTK010000163.1:0-7048 GCA_030731695.1 Polaribacter sp. | reverse complement strand
AATTTCGATTTTTTAGTTACTGTAGTAGATTTTGGTCCAGATAGAGTAAATGGTGGTACAGATGACACAAGACAACAATTGTTTGTGAGAAGATCACCAAGTATTGTTGCTGATAGATGGATTACAGTAGAATTTTCTTTGAGCGCAATGCCAACGAGAAGTAATGTAGGATTAATCATTTTTGAAAATATTAATTTTTCACCTCTAAGAAATTTTTATTTAGACAATATCTATTTCTACAAAAATTAAATTTCCTAATTTAAAAATTAAAAAAAAATGAATTTAAAAAATAAAATTTCTATAAAATCACTGACAAAATATTTTCTATTGTTAGGATTAATTGTTACCTATAGTTGCTCAAATGATGAATCGCAAACAGTTACTACAATGAACGAAATAGTTTGGGCAGATGAATTTACAACAGCTGGTGCTCCTGATTCCTCAAAATGGAATTTTGATATTGGTACTGGACAAAACGGTTGGGGTAATAACGAATTGCAATATTATACTGATCGTCCTCAAAATATTGAAGTAAAAGATGGAATGTTGTACATTAAAGCAGTCAAAGAAGCTTATTTAGGTTCTAGTTATACTTCTGCTAAAATTACAACTAAAGGTACTTTTGAACAAAAATACGGTCGTTATGAAGCAAAAATCAAATTACCTTGGGGACAAGGTTTATGGCCGGCTTTTTGGTTATTAGGTGATGATTCTAATGGATCTGTGATTTGGCCACAAATTGGTGAAATTGACATTATGGAATACAGGGGTCAACAACCTACAATTACGCACGGTAGTATTCACGGTCCAGGTTATTCTGCAGGAAATGCTATAACCAAAAGTTATACGTTACCAAATGACAGATTTGATACAGATTTCCATATTTTCGGAATTGAATGGGGACCAAATTACATTAATTATTATGTAGATAATATTTTGTATAATCAAATCACTCCAAAAAATCTTCCAGCTGGTGCTGAATGGGTTTTTAATGATAATAATTTTTACATCATTTTAAATTTAGCTGTTGGTGGTTCTTTTGTTGGCTCACCAAACACGCAAACTGTTTTTCCTCAAGAGATGATTGTGGATTACGTAAGAGTTTATAAATAATAAAAAAAATATTGGTATGGTACTTTAATAAATGAAAGTATCATACCAATTAAATTAATATATCAAACCTAAAAAACTTTTTTTCGATAAAATGTATTTATACATTCTATCGAAAAATATTTAACCAAAACTTAATGAATACAACTGTTTCTAACAAAGACATTTCAGCAACAATTGATGCTATCAAAGGAGAATTATTAACCATTAATAATGAGACTTTTTATAAGATTTCAAACTCACATTTGATGCGTCCTTTTTTCATGACCATTGTATCAGATTCCAATCATTGGATGTTTATATCTAGCAATGGTGGTTTAACTGCTGGAAGAAAAGATGCAGATAGCTCTCTTTTTCCTTACTATACTGATGATAAAATCACAGAATTAGCAGAAACTACAGGAAGTAAATCATTGTTTAGAATTCATAAAAACAATACGATTTCTTTGTGGGAACCATTTTCTGAAAAACAAGAAGGATTGTATAACATCGTTAGAAACTTGTATAAAAATGAATATGGAAATAAACTCATTTTTGAGGAAATCAATCACGATTTACAAGTTACTTTTCGATACGAATGGAATACTAGTGATGAATTTGGATTTTTAAAAAAAGCAACTTTTACCAATAATACCAACGAAAAAATCAATCTTGAAATTTTAGACGGTTTAGAAAATATTTTACCTTCTGCTGTGAGTTCTGATCTACAGGGCATTAGAAGTAATTTGGTGGATGCGTATAAAAAATCAGAATTAGAAGCTGAAGTTGGGTTAGGAATTTTTGCATTGAGTGCAGTAATTGTTGATAAAGCTGAGCCAAGTGAAGCACTTAAATCAAACATTGTTTGGTCTTTAGGATTAGAAAATCCTACCTATTTATTGTCATCTCAACAACTTTCTCACTTTAGAAAAGGAATAAAATTAACTCAAGAAGTTGATATCAAAGCTGAAAGAGGTGCTTATTTTTTAAATACCACTATCGAACTTTCAGGAAAAAGCGAATCATCTTGGATGCAAATTGCCAACGTAAATCAAACAGTTGCTGACGTTGTTGCAATATCCGAAATGATTAAAAATGATGCAGATTTAGAAAAAAAATTACAAAAAAGTATCGATAAAGGAACTGAAAATTTAATCAATTTGGCAGCAGCTTCTGATGCATTACAATTGTCTAATGATCCATTAATCAGTACAAGACATTTTTCAAATACACTTTTCAATATCATGAGAGGTGGAATTTTTGATGATAATTATACCATCGAAAAACAAGATTTTATTGCCTATATGGCAAACGCAAACAAACCGTTGTTTGCTACTAAAAAAGAAATTTTAAAAAGTTTTCCAGATAAATTTACAGTAGATTTTATAAAACAAGTTGCTGAAAATGATGAAAATAAAGATTTTAAACGTCTTTGTATAGAATATTTACCACTTAAGTTTAGTAGAAGACATGGGGATCCAAGTCGTCCTTGGAACCGATTTTCTATCAACACTCGAAGTGAAATTGATGGTTCAAAAATTTTAGATTACGAAGGAAATTGGCGAGATATTTTCCAAAATTGGGAAGCATTAGCGCATTCATATCCTCAGTTTATAGAGAATATGATCTACAAATTTTTAAATGCAACAACTTTTGAAGGGTACAATCCTTACAGAGTTACAAAAGGTGGTTTTGACTGGGAAGTAATTGAAGAACACGATCCTTGGTCATATATTGGTTATTGGGGTGATCATCAAATTATTTATTTGTTGAAATTTTTAGAGTTTATTGAAAATCACTATCCTTCAAAATTAGCATCCTTATTTAATGAAGATGTTTTTGTGTATGCAAACGTACCTTACAAAATAAAATCATATGCTGATATTTTAAAGAATCCAAAAGATACCATTGATTTTGATCACAAATTACAACACATAATTGAAGATAAAAGAGCAAAAATCGGAGTTGATGGTGCGTTATTGACAGATCAAAAGAATGAAATTTATCGTGTCAATTTAATTGAAAAATTATTGATTACGGTGCTTGCAAAAGTATCTAACTTTATACCTGAAGGCGGAATTTGGTTAAACACACAACGTCCAGAGTGGAATGATGCCAACAATGCATTAGTAGGAAATGGTGTTTCAATGGTAACCTTATATTATTTGAGGAGATTTATCAATTTCTTTGAAAATGTGGTCGAAAATTCTGATACAAATAACTTCGAAATTTCAGAAGAAGTTGCACAATTGTTCAGTAAAATTGTTTCTACTTTAGATGCAAATAATACTATTTTATCTGGAAAAGTTAATGATACTGATAGAAAAAGAGTATTAGATGGAGTTGGAATTCCTGCAAGTGATTACAGAGAATTTATATATAAAAACGGATTTACAGGAACTAAAACTGCTGTAAATCGTACTTCATTTTTACATTTCTTCAATATCACAAAAAATTATTTAGATCATAGTATTCGCGCTAATAAACGTGGAGATAATATGTATCATGCATATAATTTAATGACTATTGAAAACGAACAAGAAGTTTCTATTTCCTATTTATCAGAAATGTTAGAGGGACAAGTAGCTGCCTTAAGTTCGGGATATTTAACCCCAAAAGAGGCTTTGTCTTTGTTAGATGGATTGAAAAACAGTTCACTATTTAGACCAGATCAATACAGTTATATTTTATATCCAAACAAAGAATTACCAAGATTTACCAAGAAAAATAACATTCCTACTGCAAAAGTGCAACAATCAGCATTGTTACAACAATTGGTAAAAGACAACAATAAATGGTTGATTGAAAAAGACGTTTTAGGAAATTATCATTTCAATGGAACTTTTAACAATGCAAATAGTGTTCAAAAAGCATTGGAAAAATTGACTGAAAATTATGGAGATTTAGTTGCTAAAGACAGCAAATTTGTATTGGATATTTTCGAAGAAATCTTCGATCATAAATCTTTTACAGGTCGATCAGGAACTTTTTTCGGATATGAAGGATTGGGTTCTATTTATTGGCACATGGTTTCAAAATTATTATTGGCTGTTCAAGAAAACTGTTTATTAGCTATAAATTCTAATGAAGATGCTGTAATAATTGGTAAATTATTAGATCATTATTATGAGATAAATGCAGGAATTGGATTGCATAAATCACCAGAATTGTATGGTGCATTTCCAACAGATGCCTATTCACATACACCAGCTACAAAAGGTGCACAACAACCTGGAATGACTGGTCAAGTAAAAGAAGATATTTTAAGTAGAATAGGAGAATTGGGTGTTTTTGTTGAACACGGAAAAATCTTTTTCAAACCAACTTTATTGAAAACTTCTGAGTTTTTAGAAACTCCACAATCTTTTGAATATATCAACTTGAAAAATGAAAAACACACACTTTCTATAGAAACAAATCAGCTTTGTTTTACCTATTGTCAAGTGCCTGTTGTGTATCAATTAGCAAACAAAGAAATGATTGAAGTTGTATACAATGACCAATCAAAAATTGTTTTTGACGGGTTGTTATTAGATGCTGAAACAAGCTCTAAAATATTCAATAGAACCAATGAAGTTAATCATTTAAAAGTAAGTATTGTAAAGTAAATCAATGAAAATCAATCTAGGAACATATTTGTTGAGTTGTTTTTTATTGATAGGTTTTTCCTGTAAAAATGAAATGAAAGTAAGTAACGAAATTCTTATTGAACAAAAAGTAGAAGCACTTTTAAAGCAAATGACTTTAGAAGAAAAAATTGGACAAATGTCGCAAATTCGACATTTTGAAGAAAATGCTGATGCACATGTTTCAGAAAAATTCATTGGTTCAATAATTCATACCCAAGGTCCAACTCCAGGAAAATCTGCTAAAGAATGGCAAAAACGCTTTATCAAATTGCAGAAAAAAGCGTTAGCAACACGTTTAGGAATTCCGTTGTTATTTGGAGTAGATGCAGTTCATGGTCAAAACACTTTCGAAGGCGCTACTATTTTTCCTCACAATATTGGTTTAGGTGCTGCAAATAATGAAGAGTTGGTTTTTGAAATTGCAAAAATAACGGCTTTAGAAAGTCAAGCAACTGGATTTAATTGGGTTTTTTCGCCTTGTATAGCCATTCCATTTAATGAAAAATGGGGGAGAGTATATGAAGCTTTTTCTGAAAGTACTGAAATTACAGAAAAACTAACAAAAGCATCAATAAAAGGTCATCAAGGAAATTTGGCAGATGCTACAACTGTCATGGCTACTGCAAAACATTTTGTTGGTGATGGAGCAACTGATTATGGAGTTGAAGGAGGGGAAACTACACTTTCTGATGCTGAAATTCACAGGTATTTATTGCCTCCATACAAAGTCGCAGTTCAAGAAAAAGTAGGAGCTGTGATGGCTTCCTTTAATAGTATCAACGGAATTTCTATGCACAATCACAAAGCATTGATTACAGATACCTTAAAAATCGGAATGAAATTCGATGGAATTGTAGTTTCTGATTGGAAAGCATATTCTCGTTTCAACGGAATAGAAGTTGTTAATGCTGGTGTAGATGTAATAATGGCAGTTGATGGAGATTTAGAGGATTTTCAAGAAGGATTGAAAAAAGCAGTAAAAGAAAAATTAGTTTCTATTGTGCGAATTGATGATGCTGTTAGAAGAATTTTACGTCAAAAATTCAGATTGGGTTTATTCGAAAATCCATTTCCTGATACAACATTGGTTTCAAAAATAGGCATCAAAAAGCACCGAGAAATTGCAAAAAAAGCTGTAAGAGAATCGTTAGTTTTATTAAAAAATGAAAATCAAGTATTGCCAATTTCAAAAGAAACCAAAAAGATTGTCGTTGTTGGAGAACATGCAAATAACGCAGGATTACAATCTGGAGGTTGGACAGTAAATTGGCAAGGATTACTTGAAAATTATAAAGGAGCAACTACTATTTTGGATGGCATTAAAAAGCAATCAAAAGGAACTGTTGTGTATGATAAAAACGCCACTGAAAATCATTTTGATGCAGATTTGGCAATTATTGTAGTTGGAGAAATTCCGTATGCAGAATTTTTTGGTGATATTGGTCATGAATCCAATCAATTGAAACTAACTTTGACTGAAGAACATCAACAATACATAAAAACTTATGCAGAAAAAGGCATTAAAACTGTAGTTATTTTGATTTCAGGAAGACCTTTAGTGGTTACTAATGAAATCAATAAATCGAACGCATTTGTTGCAGCTTGGTTGCCAGGATCTGAAGGAGATGGAATTGCAGAAGTGCTGTTTGGAGACTATAATTTTAAAGGAAAATTACCACATTCTTGGCCAAAAGATGTAAAAGATTATGAAAACAAATACGGTCCTAATTTTTGGGACAAAACTCTAAAACCCCTTTACGAATTTGGTTTTGGATTGATATATTAATAATAAAAATCAGTAAACTATTTATTGCAGATTTTAGTAAAAACAAACAAATGATGAAAAATATAATGAATACTTTTTTACACTTATTACTTGTTGTTTTTGTTATTTCCTGCGCAAATAAAGAATCAAAACAAAAAACTATTTTGAGTACAAAAAAAGAACTTACAGCAGTAGATATTTTAGGAAATCCGAATTATCAAGCAATTTCATTTGGAGGTTACAGAGAAAAAACGAGAGAAATTCAACCAACAATTGCTCAGTTAAAAGAAGATATGAAACTATTGCATGCTATGGGAATTCGAATTATCAGAACCTATAATGTGCAACCCAAATTACCTCATGCATCAAATGTTGTAGAAGCCATCCATCAATTAAAACAAGAAGATCCAAATTTCGAAATGTATGTGATGTTGGGTGCTTGGATCGATTGTTTGAATGCTTGGACAGATCAACAACCAAATCACGATATTGAAAGTGCACAAAACGAAGGAGAAATAGCAAGAGCAGCAGCTTTGGCAAACAAATATCCTGATATTGTAAAAGT
>JANQTK010000162.1:2625-4617 GCA_030731695.1 Polaribacter sp. | reverse complement strand
ACAAAAACAAAAACTTGCTTCAATTTATTTTGAAGTACAAACCATAAAAGTGTTGCTGAAATCAACATAAAAATGATAGACCGAATGGAATCTGAGAATAATAAGGCTTTTCTATCAGCAATCACAGCATCAATCAATCCTGGTAAATCTTTGTAATTATCATCTCTCAACCCTTCAAAAGTGGCAGAAAAATGCGCTGCAAAAAATCCAAAGACAATCAAACCTCCAAAAAAGTAAACCGCTTTTTTCAACGCATTTTTCTTTTCATCCGTTGAAATTTCTGAAGAAAAGAAGTTTTTCAACGCCAAAATTCCTAAAATGGGAACACATAATTCTGCAATAACTTGAATGGATGAAACTGCTCTAAATTTGTTGTACAAAGGAACATAATCAATGAAAAAGTTGGTCAAAAACTCCAAATTTCGTCCCCAACTCAACAAAATTGAAAATACGGTTGCAGCAACCAACCATTGTTTTAATCGTCCTTTTACTAAAAAAATACCAAGAAAAAATAAAAAGAAAATGACTGATCCAATATAAGCTGGTGCTTCTACAATTGGTTGATCTCCCCAATATGTAAGTACTTGTTTTGAATAATCATCAGCTACTTTTTTACCAGCCTTTTCTTCAATTAATTGATAAAATTCAGAATTCTCATCTAATTTCTCCACAGTTCCTCCACCCATAAAACGCGGAATGAATAAATTGAATGTTTCTAATTTTGCATAGCTAAATTGCGTGATGTATTCTTTATCCAATCCTTTTGTTGCTTCTTTTGGGCTTCCATCAGGATTGATTATCAATTCTGATTTTCCTCTCGTACTTGCATCCGCATATTCCTTCATCGCTAATAATCTGGAGGAATTTGCACCCACTCCTAAAATTACTGCACCCAAAATAATCAATACTTGCTTTAAAAATAAGGGAAGCATTTTTTGTTTGATGGCATGAATACCTTCAACAATTCCTAAAATCAACAAACAAAATCCTAAATAATAGGTCATTTGAATATGATTTGCGAAAATTTCTAGTGCCATTGCAACTCCTGTAACCAAAAATCCCAAGACATATTTTTTCTGAAAAACCCATAAAACACCTGCTAAAACTAAGGGCATATACCCAATTGCATGTGCTTTTGCATTGTGGCCAGGAATAAAAATAATGATCAAATAGGTTGAAAATCCAAAAGCAAGAGCTCCTAAAATCCCTAACCTCCATTCTACTTTCAAAGCCAACATCAGCACAAAGAAACTTAAAAAATACAAAAATGTATAATCAGCTGGTCTTGGTAAAAAACGAATCAAATTATCTAGACCTCTTACTAAATCATTGGGATAATAAGCGCTAATTTGATAGGCTGGCATGCCACTAAAAGAAGCTCCTGTCCAAAAAGGCTCTGTATTATTTTCGGCTCTGAAATCATTGATTTCTTTCACCATTCCTTGAAATTGAGTAATATCTGATTGTGGTATTTTTTGTCCCTTTAAAACAGGATGAAAATAAATGACAGATGCCGCAATAAATATGATGATTGCAACAATTGCAGGTATAAATTTCTTTAGATTCATGGTTTGTCTATTTCTTCAAAATCAACATATTCGCCAATATCATCTTTTGATTGACGCTGATTTCTGGGTGCTTTATCAATCACAGTTTCTCCTTCTTTTACAGTAGATTGTTGTTGATTTCCATACTGTTGTTTTGCTTGTTCTTGTATTTTTTCTGCTACTTTTTTAATTAAAAAAGGCGCAAATAATCGCATCAAAAATTTAACAACGTAATAAAAAAGAATGATAAAAAGGATTGTTCTTAATAAACCTATAAGCATGTGGTATTTATTTTTAAAAAATCAATCAAAAGTAACAATTTGAGAACAATTGAAGCGTTTACAAAGGATAAAACTTTGACAAAAGTAAAAAAGTATGCAAAGCTTTTAAAAAATAGCTTTTTTATGGTAAGTTTGTTGTAGCATCTTTTTTTAATTTAAAAACA
>JANQTK010000162.1:0-2525 GCA_030731695.1 Polaribacter sp. | reverse complement strand
CAAAAATATGAGGATAAAAGCAAGGAAGTACGAAGTTGGGTTCGTAGAAATGCTTTTGACAAAAAAAGATTGATTCCATCTGTGGCAGTTTATGCAGGAATCAATACTGATTTTGTGTCCGAAAATTACAAAACAGGCAGTATGTCACCAAAATTCGGAATTTTATTACAAAATGATTTATCCAATGAGTTTAACCTAATCACCAATATTTTTTATGACAAAGTGGGGACTGATTTTCCTGAATTTTCATACATCATAACAGCTACTCAAAACTTCAATCAACGTTGGTCTGGATTTATAGAAAATCAAACCATTTTTCAACAAAATTTCAATCATACCAATTTGGGTGGTGGATTGGCTTATTTGTTTACAAAAAATATGCAGTTCAATGCTTCAGCAAGATTTTTGGCAGAAGGAAATGCGAGTGGTTTTTATGGGAGTTTAGGAGTTTCATATCGAATTGACAAACACAAAGATTCTTTTGTAAACGTTGATGACAATGGAAATGAAATTTCAGATACTCCTATTAGTCGTTACAACAAAAAACAAGGCAATTTTTTTAGTAGAATTTTTGGATCTAAAAACAAAAAGAAATCAACTCGAAAAAGAACCAAAAAAAGACGCAATAATTGATGATTTATGAGTGCCATTTCACTAAAAAAAGTAACATCCAAAAAGGAACTAAAAGCGTTTGTGCTTTTTCCTTTTTCGCTATACAAAGACAATAAATACTGGGTTCCTCCTATTATTAAAGACGAAATTGACAATTTTGACCCGAAGATAAATCCAGTTTTTCAAAATGCAGAAGCGCAATTTTTTTTAGCATATAAAAACAATGTTATTGTTGGAAGAGTTGCTGCGATTATCAATTGGTTTGAAGTGAATCAACAGCAAATTAAAAAAATGCGTTTTGGTTGGTTTGATATGATTGATGATTTGGAGGTGACAAAAGCTTTGTTATATAAGGTGGAAGAAATCGGAAAAGCGCATCAATTGGAATACATGGAAGGTCCCATTGGTTTCAATAATTTAGACAAAACTGGCGTTTTAATTGAAGGTTTTGATCATATTGGCACCATGATTACGTGGTACAATCATCCGTATTATAAAGAACATTTAGAGCAATTGGGATTTGTAAAAGAGAAAGAATATCTCGAAAATAAGTTCTTATTCAAAAATGTGGACGGTGTTTATTTTGATAGAATTAGCAACATAATTAAAAGACGTTTTAAATTAACAGCACTAGATTTTACCAAAACCAAAGACATTTTACCTTATGTGGATGAAATGTTTGAAGTTTTTGACAAATCCTATTCAAAATTATCCAGTTATGTGCCCATTTCTGATGCACAAATTGCCTTTTTTAAGAAAAAATACATCTCCTTTATCAATCCTGAATACATCAAATTTGTAGTTGATGAACACAATAAAATAGTGGCTTTTGCCATTGTAATGCCCTCTTTTTCTGAAGCCTTGCAAAAAGCAAATGGGACATTATTTCCTTTCGGAATTTTTCATTTACTAAACGCTAGAAAACATGCCAAAGACGTGACTTTTTATTTGATTGGTGTGCATCCTGAATATCAAAATAAAGGGGTTCATGCCATTATTTTTGAGCAATATCAAAAAACATTTACCAAAAAAGGGATTGTAAACTGCATTAGAACTCCAGAGTTGGAGGACAATTTGGCCATCAAAAAGATTTGGGAAGATTTCAATCCAATGACTCATAAAAGACGAAGAACGTATAAAAAAGCGATTGGCTATTAGCTTTTAACTTGAAACTTTTAAACCAGAAACTCTTAAACCTTTAAACTCCCAAAATGCAACTATTCTACAATCCTGAAATTCTTGAAACTACGAAAGAAATTATTTTTGATAAAATAGAAAGTGCCCATATTGTTCGAGTTTTACGAAAAAAGGAAGGTGATATTTTACACATTACCAATGGAAAAGGATGGTTGTTTGATGCTAAAATTGTGATTGCAAATGATAAAAAATGCTTGGCAAGCATTATCAAAACTGACATAAAAACAAAACCTTGGAATTATTACTTGCACATTGCCATTGCTCCTACAAAAATGAACGACAGAATGGAATGGTTTTTAGAAAAAGCCACCGAAATTGGCATTGACGAAATCACGCCCATCATTTGCTCCAACTCAGAAAGAAGAGTTGTAAAATTGGACCGATTTGAAAAAATCATGCAATCAGCCATGAAACAATCGTTGAAATATACGCTCCCAAAATTGAATGAAGCACAAACTTTCAGTGCATTTATCAACCAAAAAATGGACGGGAAAATTTGTATTGCACATTGTGAGGAACAAGAAAAAAATATTTTAAAATCAATCATAAAACCTTCAGAAAAAGTAACAATATTAATTGGTCCTGAAGGTGATTTTTCATCCGAAGAAATCAAAAAAGCCTTGGCTAAAAAATACCTTCCCATTTCTTTGGGCGAAAGCAGATTGCGCACAGAAACTGCTGCCTTGGTTGCTGTGAATTTGGTTTCGTTTATCAAT
>JANQTK010000161.1 GCA_030731695.1 Polaribacter sp. | reverse complement strand
TCTTTGCCTGCCTTTTTAGCTTCTTGTTCTAAATACTGAAAACGATTGATGAATTTTTTATTCGTTTTTTCTAACGCATTTTCTGGATTTACATTGATAAATCGTGCGTAATTAATCATTGAAAAAAGCACGTCACCAAATTCTTTTTCAATGTTTTTTGTATTTCCAGCTTTAATTTCTTCGTTTAACTCCGTTAATTCTTCTTGTACTTTTTCCCAAACTTGCTCGGGTTTTTCCCAATCAAAACCAACTCCAGCAACTTTTTCTTGAATTCTACTCGCTTTTACAACTGCAGGCAAACTTTTAGGAACACCCTCTAAAACAGATTTTTTTCCTTCCTTTAGTTTTAAGTTTTCCCAATTGCGTTTTACATCCGCTTCATTTTCAACAATAACATCACCATAGATATGAGGATGCCTGTCAATTAATTTATCGGAAATCGCATTGGCAACATCAGCAATATCAAAAGCCTTTTTTTCACTACCTATTTTTGCATAAAAAACGATGTGTAATAACACATCGCCCAATTCTTTTTTGATTTCTTGTAAGTCGTTGTCTAAAATCGCATCAGCCAATTCATAGGTTTCTTCAATCGTTAAATGACGCAGACTTTCTAAAGTTTGTTTTTTATCCCAAGGACATTTTTCACGAAGATCGTCCATGATATCCAACAAACGATTAAAAGCGGCTAATTGATCTTTTCTTGAATTCATGTACGAGTTTAAATTTTAAAGATGTAAAGAATTGATCATCAACTACAAACCATCAACTAACAACTATTCTATGCTTCTTCTGTTTTTTCTTCTTTTTTTTCTTCAACTGCTGTAAATACCATTCCAGCACTTACTAAAATATTAAACCACTGAATTACTTTTTTGATGTTAGAAACATACACTCTTTCTGCATCATAATTTGGCAAAACTTCTTCAAAAAATGCCGTTAATTTTTTGTCATTTTCTTTATGAGAAAGCGCTTCTTTTCCTTCCGTTTTTTCAAACATTGCAGTAAAAACATTTTGCAAAGGCATGTCTTCTTCATAGGTGTAAATAGCAATATTTTCAAGTAAACTTACGTTTTGAGTAGCATTGATTGCCAAACGTTTTTTGTCCATTAACGATTCTACGATAATGGCATTTTTTGATTGAGAAATTACTTGAAACAATCCAGGTTTGCCAGTTACAGCAATGATTTTATTAAATTCCATGTAGGTATATTTTGATTTATTTTTTAAAAAGTAAGTGGTATTTAGTTAGGAAAACGCATTCTATAATCTGCTTTTATTTTTCCTTTAGAGATATTTTCTAGTTTCTTTTTGAGCAATCTTTTTTTAAGAGATGAAATTCTGTCAGTAAATAAAACACCTTCAATATGATCATATTCGTGCTGAAAAATTCGAGCTGCTAATCCAGAAAGTATTTCTGAATGTTTTTCAAATTGTTCGTCTTGATATTCAATAGTGATTGTTGGTTGACGCCATACATCTTCACGAATGTCAGGAATACTCAAACAGCCTTCGTTAAAAGACCATTCATCACCTTCTTCTTTGATGATTTTTGGATTGATAAAAACTTTGTTAAAATTTTTTAAAACCTCATTTTCTTCTTTGTTAAGATCTTCATCATCTGCAAAAGGCGATGCATCAATCACAAACAAACGAATGGCTTTTCCTATTTGAGGCGCAGCCAAACCAACACCAGAAGCATTGTACATGGTTTCTTTCATGTTGGCAATCAACTCTTGTAAATTTGGATACTCTTTACTGATTTCCTCGCTTTTTTTTCTCAAAACAGGATCTCCGTAGGCAACTATTGGTAAAATCATTTTTCTTTTTTTACGCGGCAAAAATACAATTAGAATTTTGAAATACCAATTTTAAACGCTTTTTACGAACTATATAAATAAGATTGCAAAATAATGGTAGCACTTATTTCATCAACCAATGCTTTGTTGCTGCGTTGTTTTTTCTTTAATCCACCAGCAATCATTGTTTGAACTGCCATTTTTGATGTAAAACGTTCATCAATTCTTTTTACAGGAATTGTTGGAATCTCTTTGGATAATTTTTCTAAAAAAGGCTTGATGAAAACTTCACTTTCGCTATCAGTATTATTAAGTTGCTTTGGTTTTCCTACGATAAACAAATCAACTTTTTCTTTAGAACAATAGTCTTTTAGAAACGGAATTAAAACATCTGTATTTACAGTCGTCAAACCAGATGCTATGATTTGCAATTCGTCAGTAACTGCAATTCCTGTTCTTTTTTGTCCAAAATCAATGGCTAAAATACGTCCCAAATTGTTTTATTTTTTGCAAAAATACGAAATTAAACAAGCGCTTTGAATCTGTTTAAAAAGTGTATATTCGCTTCTCATTTTTAAGATTCAATTTATATTTGCAAAAATATTAAACACAATGAAAGATATTAGAGAAATTATTGAGGCTGCTTGGGAAAATCGTGATTTATTGAAAGAACAAAAAACGATTGATACGATTCGAAAAGTAGTTGATTTGTTGGATAAAGGCGAACTAAGAGTTGCTGAACCAATTGCTGACGGATGGCAAGTAAATGAATGGGTAAAAAAAGCAGTGGTTTTGTATTTTCCAATTCAAAAAATGGAAACTTTAGAAGCGGGTATTTTTGAATATCATGATAAGATTCCGTTAAAAAGAAATTTTGCAGAAAGAGGCATAAGAGTAGTGCCAAATGCAGTTGCAAGACATGGCGCTTTTATAGCAGCAGGCACAATATTAATGCCAAGTTACGTTAACATAGGAGCGTATGTTGATGAAGGAACCATGGTTGATACTTGGGCTACAGTGGGTTCATGTGCACAAATTGGAAAAAATGTACACTTGTCTGGTGGAGTTGGAATTGGTGGTGTTTTAGAGCCTTTGCAAGCTGCTCCTGTAATTATTGAAGACGGCGCTTTTATTGGCTCAAGATGTATTGTTGTTGAGGGAGTTAGAGTCGGGAAGGAAGCTGTTTTAGGAGCAAATGTAGTGCTAACCATGAGTACAAAAATTATTGATGTTACTGGTGATGAACCTATTGAAATGAAAGGAGCTGTTCCTGCAAGATCTGTGGTGATTCCTGGAAGTTATACTAAAAAATTTGCAGCAGGAGAATATCAAGTTCCTTGCGCATTAATTATCGGAAAAAGAAAAGAAAGTACCAATCAAAAGACCTCATTAAACGACGCTTTACGCGAATATGATGTGGCTGTTTAATACCTAATAATGACTAAAATAACTGCAATTATTCCAACGCTCAATGAAGAAATTCATATTGCAGAGGCTATAAAATCTGTCAGTTTTGCTGATGAAATTATTGTCATTGATTCCTTTAGTACTGATAAAACGCTGGAAATTGCAGCACAATTTGATGTAAAAATCATCAAGCGAAAGTTTGATGATTTTTCTTCTCAAAAAAACTTTGCGATTGAACAAGCAAGGCATTCTTGGATTTATATTTTAGATGCTGACGAACGCGTAACTCCTGAAGTTGAAAAAGAAATTTTAGAAGCCGTTAAAAATCCGCAAGATTATGTTGGATTTTTTGTAAAAAGAACCTTTTATTTCTGTGGAAAAAAAATAAATTATGGTGGATGTCAGAGAGATAAAGTTGTTCGATTGTTTTTAAAAGGCAGCTGTAAATATCGAGGAATTGTTCATGAGACCATTTTTTCTGATGGGAAATTTGGGTTTTTCAAAAATAAAATAGAACATTATTCCTATAAAAACTATGATCATTATATTTCAAAAATGAATCATTATGGAGCTTTAAGAGGAAAAGAATTTTATGAAAAAGGTAAAAAAGTGAATTTATATCATTTTTTGATAAAACCTCCTGCAAGATTTGTGATACATTATTTTATAAGATTGGGTTTTTTAGATGGATTTCCTGGTTATATTTTCGCTAAAACGCAAGCTTATGGAGTTTATACCAAATATTTAAAACTTTGGTTATTGAAAAAAGGAATTAAAGAAAATTAAACTTTTTTATAAAAAAGATAATTTCGAATACATCTTTGTAATTTATAAGTAAATAGCGCTAAAATTTGCCAGAAAGGACGAATGAATTCTCTTAAAATCTTTTGTAGCTTTGGTAAATTCTTTTGCTGAATCGTTGTTCCTCCAACATTTTTATCTACACTTTTCACATATTGCTTATTTGTGTTGAAGATTGCCACTTTGTGTTTATAAACATCTTGTTTCATTACATCAATTGGCGCATAATAGTCTGATAGATTATCAGAAAGTTTTTTAGCAGCTTCTTTACCAATAATTTGTCCAATCATCAACACAGGAGGCATTAAAAATTGGGTAATGAATTCGTTTTTTTTCATTGAATAAAATCCTTTTTTACCAGAAATATCCAAAAAATCGTTGGGAGTAATTTGTACTAATAATTTTTCTAAATCTTTGAAAAAATCTTCATGAACAAGTGCGTCATCTTCCAACACAATCGAAAAATCTTCTGGTTGTTCAGACAAGAATTTCCATAATTTAAAATGTGTGATACAAATTCCAATTTCTCCATCATTTGGAAATGGAAAATGAGCCAAAATACAGTGTTTTCTTTTCGTTTCTTTTAACAGTTTTTCATCTAGTTCTTTAC
>JANQTK010000160.1:16377-18247 GCA_030731695.1 Polaribacter sp. | reverse complement strand
GTTGAAAGATTCAATATTTTTAAAAATTTTTATGAAAGTATTTTGAAGTACATCATCAGCATCATCATGCGAAATCACAATTTTTCTGATATGCCAATACAAACGTTCTTTGTATTGTTTCACCAATTCACGAAATGCGTCATTTTTTGATGAGGCATTTTTTAGTTGTTCAATTAAAGTGATTTCGCTTATCAAAAAATATTTTTTTTATAAGACTGAAAGTTATTAAAAAGGTTTAACTAAAAGGTATAAATTATTTTTTAGTTCTTGATTTTGAATAGCCAAACAATCTTTTTTGTTTGATAGTTTCAGCAATTCCTTTTGGCAACATCTCTTCCCAACCTTTTTCACCATTCATAATCATTTTCAATACTGTTCTAGAAAAGATATCTAAATTGGTCTTATCAAAGTCTTTGATATCAACCAAACGCCCATTGTTTTTAAAGAATTTATACAATTCTTTCATTCTTGGGTGTACTTTTAAATTTTCGCTGTTGATATATTCATCCGTTTCTTGATCATGATAAGGGTACATGTACACTTTTAAATCTCTAAAGAAAAGTTTTCCAAATGCCTCTAAAATTCCACCACTCAAATCGCGGTAATACTTTTCGTCAAAAATTTGGATAAGATTGTAAACTCCCATTGCTAAAGCCATTCTTTCTTTGGTAAATTCACTAAAATATTCTACTAATTTAAAATATTGTTGGAAATTGGTAATCATTACATTCTGACCTAAAGAACATAATAATTCTGCTCTGTCCAAAAAGTCACGTTCATTGATTTTTCCTTCAGCAGTTAAATTACTCAACGTAATTTCGAAAATAATTTGAGTTCTTTCTTCTTTTACTTTATTTTCAGATAAAAATAGTTTTTTTGAGTTTTCAAACATGTCCATATTTACTTTGGTTACAGGTCTAAAACTTCCACGTAAAGCCAAAATATTTTTCTTATAAAGAACTTGAGCAGGTAATAAATTATTCCCATCAGGACCAAACATAACTGCGTTTGTCATGCCGTTTTTCAATAATTGCAAACTCATCAATCTATTGTCAACATACATAAAACGAGGCCCAGAAAAGTTGATCATATCTATTTCTAGTTGATGACTTCCTAAGTTATCATAAAATGACTTTACCAATTCTTTTGGATTGTCATTCAAATAAAAAGCGCCAAAAATTAAATTTACACCCAAAACTCCAAGTGTTTCTTGCTGCAAACGAGCATCAGTTTCTTTAAAGCGTAAGTGCAAAACAATTTCATTATAATCCTCTAAAGGATCTAATTGAAAACGAATTCCAACCCAACCATGACCTTTAAAAGTTCTAGCAAAATCAATAGTTGTAACGGTATTTGCGTAACTAAAAAATAATTTATTTGGATGTTTTTCTCTACTTAATCTATCTTCAATTAAATCAATTTCATGGCGCAACATTCTTTGTAAACGAGATTGAGAAACGTAACGTTTATCCTCTTCCATTCCATAAATTGCATCCGAAAAATCTTTGTCGTAAGCACTCATTGCTTTTGCAATAGTTCCTGAAGCACCTCCTGATCTAAAAAAATTTCGTGCAGTTTCTTGACCCGCACCAATTTCGGCAAAAGTTCCGTAAATGTCTCTATTTAAATTAATTCGTAAAGCTTTGCTTTTAGTATCTAGTACGCTACTAATTTCTTGATCGCCCTTTAAAGAAATTGCCATTTTAAAGTTTTTTAAGTAATTACAAATGTACAAAATTAGGGTGCTATTCATCAATTTTATCTTATTTTTGTTTTAATGAACACTACTAAAAAACTGTTAAAGATTACTTTTTTAGGAACAGGAACTTCTCAAGGAATTCCTATGATTGCTAGTAACGATCCTGTTTGC
>JANQTK010000160.1:0-16277 GCA_030731695.1 Polaribacter sp. | reverse complement strand
AGGAACAGGAACTTCTCAAGGAATTCCTATGATTGCTAGTAACGATCCTGTTTGCCTGTCAAATGATTTTAAAGACAAGCGCTTGCGTTCATCTGTTTTAATTTCTTGGGATGATGTAAATTTTGTGATTGATTGTGGCCCTGATTTTAGACAACAAATGTTGCGTGAAAATGTGCAATCTATTAATGGTGTTTTTTTTACACACGAACATTCAGATCATACAGCTGGAATTGACGATCTACGCCCATTTTGTTATCAAATAGGAGAGATGCCTATTTATTTAAATGCTAGAACTTTACAGAGTTTAGAAAAAAGATTTGAATATATTTTTAGCAAAGAAAACAGGTATCCAGGAGCACCTAGTGTTTCTCCTTTTATTATTGATAAATTAGCATTTACAGTTCATAACGTAAAGGTTCAACCTATTGAAGTTTTGCATGGAAATTTACCAATAGCTGGTTATAGAATTCAGAATTTTGCGTACTTGACAGATGTAAAAACTATTCAGAAATCTGAAAAAGAAAAACTACAAAACTTAGATGTTTTGGTAGTGAATGCTTTACGTATTGAACCACATCCAACTCATTTTAATTTAGAGGAAGCTATTGAATTTGTTCGAGAAATAAACCCTAAAAAAACCTATTTTACACACATAAGCCATAAATTAGGATTTCACGAAGAAATTTCTAAAAACCTTCCTGAAAATATTTATTTAGCTTTTGATGGGTTAAAAATAAGTGTTTAATTTTTTTATTTGAATAGCTGTTTTTATTTGTTTCCTTCTTGTTATTATTAAAAATTAAGGCAATTTTAAGTTACACTTTTTCGTGATTTTTTAAAAAAACAAAAGAAAATATTTTCAGTTTTAGAGCCATTCTAATCGCTAATCATAATAAAATAGAAAAACTTTGTTTATTAACAACTATATTCTTAATAGCTGATATTTATCATTTAATTACTTCAGATTAAATTTTATTTTTGAATAGCTCTATTTGAAATAGAAAGCGAATGTTATATTATATATCCCTATAAATTTTTTAGTATGATAGATTTAAAAAAGCGAGAGTCTAATGAGGATTTACACCAAGAAAGAATAATTATAGACTCCTTAATACATTTCAAAGATATTTTTAATTCAATCTCAACAGTATCTTTAGTTTTAAATAGCACTCGACAAATAATATTTGCCAGCAACGATTTTTTGAAAAATTTTGATCTTACTTCTGATAATTCAATTTTCGGATCGCGTTTTGGTGAAGTACTTTCTTGTATTCATGCAAAAGAGTCTCCTCATGGCTGCAATAACTCAACTTCATGCTATTTATGTGGCGCGTTTCAAGCAGTAATAGAAAGTGAAAAAACGAACCAAAAAATTCAGAAAGAAACAAGAATAACAACAAATAAAAATGGAGATCAAGCTTCGTTAGAGTTGTCTATTTCTTCAGTACCTATAAAATTATCGGATAAACAATTTTATATTGTAACCATTATAGATATCAGTTCAGAGAAAAGAAAATTACAATTAGAGAGAATATTTATTCATGATTTGGTCAATTCAGCAGGTGGTATCAGTGGATTATCAGATGTTTTAGAATATTCAATTACTGAAGAAAAAAAAACAAAAGCAATAGATTTAATTGGTAAAACCAGCAAAGTTTTACTAGATCAGATCATTTCTTTCAGAAATATTTTGTCTGCAGAATCTGGTGAGTTAGAGGTGAAATATTCCGAGGTTTTTTCTGGAGATTTGATTGATGAGGCAATAGTTTTGGTATCAAATAATAAATCGTTACATACAACTATTGTAAAAGATGCCAACAGTGAAAATATCTTATTTACAAGTGATAAATTATTAATAAATAGAATTTTAGTAAACATGCTAAAAAATGCGGCAGAATCTGAAAAAAATCCAGAGTCGATAATCACGATTGGTTCAAAATTGACAGAAAATGCAATTAAATTTTGGGTAAAGAATAATAGCATCATACCAGACTTTGTTCAAAAACAAATTTTTCAGAGATCTTTTTCTACAAAAGGATATAATCGAGGTTTAGGAACCTACAGTATGAAATTATTAGGTGAAAAATATTTACAAGGGAAAGTCGGTTTTACAAGTAATGATGCTGAAAGAACTCAGTTTTATATAGAATTACCAAATAAAAAGTAAAGGCATCATAAAAAAAATGCACTTTGTACTTTTTGTTATAATAAATGGTAATTTTTCTCCTTTTTTGAATCTTGTTTGATAAAAATCAGTTTAATTAATGTGTAGATATAATCTTCACAAAAATTGTATTTTGATTTTAGCCTTATTTTTAATAAATATCCTAATTTTTTAATGATTTTTTTGTTTTTTAAGAAAGTCAATTCTGCTATATTATATTACAAACCTATTTTTAAATGCTATTTTGATAATTCTTTATCGAAAAATTATCAAATATCTTTTTTTTAGTCTGTTAGGTGTTTAAAATCACTTACTAGGCTCTTGTTAATTTGTTTTTTAACGTATATTTGTCTAAATAGCTACATTTTAAAACACGTTTAGCTAATGTAATAAAAAGTAAAAAGTACTAATTCAACGATTAAAAATACATGGCAAAAAATACCGAACAAAACAATGAAATAACAGCTAATCATCAAGTAGATAGTAGATTAGCAGCAGTTAGAGATCTTATTTTTGGTGAAAATATTCAACAATTCAATGCTGAATTTGCTGATGTTTATGAAAAACTCAAAACATTAGATGATAAAACAAGTAGAAATCTTTCAGAATCTGTTACCAATCTTGAAAATAAATTGGCAGATTTAGAGAGCTTAATGGATCATAAATTTCAAGATTTAATAGATGATTTAGATAAGCGTATGGCAGATTTAGATGATGAAAAAGCAGATAGAAGAAAACTTGGAAAAGCATTAGAAAAAATTGCACAGATGCTGCAAGAATAGATGAAAAAAACGACTGCAGATACTAATTATGACAATCGTTTTGAGCTTTTAAAAGAACTACTTTTAGCCGATGATAGGGAGGATTTAAAACTGTTGAGTCAGGAAATCCTCGAACGCGAAAAGCTAAAAACAAAAGTTTCGCCAATTGTTGATGAGAAAATAGAAGATTTAAAAGAAAATTTTCCAACCTATTTTGGTGCTACAATTACTGAAACTATCAAAGTTCAAATAAAAGAATCTCAAGATGAGGTTGTTGAGGCACTTTACCCTATTATGGGTAAATTGGTCAAGAAATTTATTATTGCAGAAATCACTAAACTTTCCGAAAATATCAACCAAACTATCAATGAAAAATTTTCTATAAAACATATTTTAAAGCGACTTTTTAAAGGAAAAAAGACGAATGCTGAAGATGTTTTACAAGAAGTTTTTGAGCCAATTATTGAAGAAGTTTTTGTCATTGAAGAACATTCAGGATTGTTAATTGGAAGTTATTCTAGAGGTAATATTGCTGATAAAGACATGGTTTCTGGCATGTTAACTGCTATTAAATCGTTTGCGTCAGATGCTTTTTCTAAAGAAGGTCAACATCTTGAAAACATTCGTTTTGAAACCTTTCAATTATCAATTTTAAATTTCACATCAATTTATATTGCAACTGCAACTTCTGGAGCAATCAATACTGAATTTAAAGAAAATTTAATGGATGATTTGAACTCAATTGCAGATATTATTTTAAGAGATAGAACTTATTTAAAAGAAAAAGAAAAACTAAATTTGCTGCTTAAAAACACTTTCACAAAATAGAATTAATATAAATGATTTCTAAAAAAGTATTGTTGGTTGGGAGTTTTGGAGTTGGGAAAACATCGTTAATTCGAAGATTTGTATTAAATGAGTTTTCTGAGGATTATATTAGTACCATTGGCGTTCGTGTAAGTGCTAAAATTGTAAGTATTGAAAAAGAAGAAATTAAATTATTGATTTGGGATATTGCTGGCACTTATGGTGAAGAAAAAATACCAAAATCGTATTTTTTAGGCGCAAGTGCAGCCATGTTTGTTTTTGATGTGAGCAGAGAAGAAACTTATATAGATATTGAAAATCAACTAAATACAGTAAAAAATATTTCTGGTTTAAAAAATATTACGATTGTTGGAAACAAAAAAGATTTAATTTCAGAAGTAGAATTAGCTGAAATTATTAAAAATATTCCAATTACTATTGATTTAATAACAAGTGCAAAAGAAAACGACAATGTTGAAGATGCTTTTATAAAACTAACGCAACAGTCTCTAAATTAAAATTGAATGATTTCCTTCAAAATTCAACAAACTTTTATTGAAATTCAAACTGATTTTAACGGAATTATTACAAATATTGTTGATGGAACTTTTTTAAAAAATGAATTTGTAATTTCAAAATCTGTATATGAAATCTGTCCTTTTTTAGAAAATCTTTTAGATTTTTTACCATCTAACGAAACTATAAAAATGGAATCTTTGATTATTATTTCAGATAATCAAGAGTTTAATATCGATGCAGAAATCTTAAAATCCGAAGTTGGAGTTTTTATTCTTATTCAAAACAGAACTACACTTTACAAATACATAAATAAGTTAAATCAAAGTAGGAATGATTTATTTTTTTTAAAAAGACAAATTGATGAGAAAAATTTAGAGTTAGAAAAACTTAGCAGGATTGCTGAAAAAGCGAATAAAGAAAAATCTCTTTTTTTAGCAATGATGAGCCATGAAATTAGAAATCCTTTGCATATTATTTTGAGCTATATTGAATTGATTGACAAAGAAAATACCTCACTATCAATTAAAGAATCTTTAAAATACATCTCAATTTCAGGAAAAAATTTACAAGTAATTGTAGATGATATTTTAGATTTATCAAGAATTGAGGCTGGTAAATTACAATTAGCACATCAATCAATAAATTTAGAAAAATTACTCAATCAAATTCGGGCAATTTTTAAAAAAACACATAAAAATTCGGAGGTAGAGTTGCAATTTTTTGTTGATAAGAGAATTCCAAGATATGTATTAGGAGATGACGTAAGGCTGTATCAAATTTTGATAAATTTATTGAATAATTCTATTAAATTTACATCAAAAGGGTTTGTAAAAACGGCTATTGAATTCATTGCTAAAAAGGATAATACAGCAATTATTTCATTTACAATTTCAGATACTGGAAGAGGAATGTCTCAAAAACAAGCCAAAACCATATTTGAAGAATACAAACAAAATCGGTTAGATGATAACCGAATTAACAAAGGTGCAGGTTTAGGATTAACCATTGTTAATCGTTTGGTAAATGCAATGAATGGTTCTATTTCTGTAAATAGTGAACTACATAAAGGAACTTCTTTTACAGTGAAAATCCCTTTTGTTATTGATAATCAATTAGATATAATTGATATTGTTGATGAAAATTTAGAGCATGAAAAAAGTTTAAAAGGAATTAAAATTCTAGTTGCAGACGATAGTTATTTTAACTTAACAATTGTTTCTCATATTTTAAAAGAACAAGAAAGTGAATTTGTTTTAGTAAAAGATGGTGTGGAAGCTTTAAACGAAATGTTAAAGACTACTTTTGATTTAATTTTGCTAGATATTAATATGCCGAATTTATCAGGAGATGATTTGGTTCGACAAAAAGAAAATTACAAAAAAACGAACGCAAATACGCCTATTTTAGCAATAACTGCAAACAATACAAACGATAATATTGCCTCTTATTTTGAGATAGGTTTTAAGGATTTTATTCTAAAACCATTCTCTAAAAGTCAGTTTCTTGAAATATTAAGGAGAAATTTGTAATCTATTTTTACAATCTTTCTTCAATCCAAGATTTAAAACTGTAAAAATTTTGCGGTGCCACTCCATGTCCAACAGGATATTCAAAATACACATTTTCAAATCCTAAATTAGTTAAAAAAGGACTACTTTTTCTTGCCCATTCAATTGGCAATACTTGGTCTACAGTTCCATGTGAACAATAATAATCTGTTTTAATTGCTGTTGAAATTTCTTTTGGTAACAATTCTTGGTTGATGTATCCGCTCAAAGCAACAACGTGTTGCACTTTATTTGGATAAAAAAAGCTCAAAGAATAACTTAAAATAGCACCTTGACTGAATCCTAAAATAAACGTTTTATCAGGATTTGTTTGATATTTTTCTTTAATTTCATCAATGAATTTAGCAATTATATCAATCGATTTTTTTGCTTGATCCAAATCAGAAAACCTTCCATTCATTGCATCAAAGTTAATGGCATACCAAGCATAACCTCCAAAACCCATTTCATGAGGAGCTTCTGCGCTGATGATTAAAAGTTCATCAGGCAATTCCTCTGCAAATGAAAATAAATCTTCTTTATTGCTTCCATAACCATGTAGTAAAATTAACAAAGGTGGATTTTCAATGGCTTTTTTGGGAGCTCTTACTAAATATTGTAAACTCATGTTTTTATTTTAAAAGAAAAGTGGATTGTGAATTTAATGATCTGATTTTCAATTCTGTTCTGATAAAACAAGTTGATTATTCGCGAATATTCCATACACTTTTCCTTGAAGATTTTTATCAATAAAAGGACTGTTTTTTGAAGCTGATAAGATGTTTTTGGCTGAAAAAACAACTTTTTCTGTTGGATTAAATAAGGATAAATCAGCTTTAGCGCCTTCTTTGATGCTTACTTTTTCCAATCCAAAAATATTTCTTGGTTTTGAGGTTAATAATGGAATGAAATCTGTCAAATCCAAAACACTATTCAACGCTCCAAAAGCACTTTCTAATCCAATAACCCCATTTTTTGCTTCGCTAAATTCCACTTTTTTATGTTCAATATCTATAGGATTGTGATCAGAAGTAATCATGTCAATAATTCCTGATTTTACTGCTTTTTGCAACGCTTTTACATCCTCTTTTGTTCTTAATGGAGGTGTTGTTTTGAAATTGCTATCAAAAGCGTGTAATTCATCATCTGTCAAAACCAAATGATGCACAGCAACACTGCAAGTAACTTTCAATCCTTTCTTTTTTGCTTCTTTTATCAGTTCAACAGATTTAGATGTTGAAATTGTTGGAATATGTAATTTCCCTCCAGTATGTTCCAGTAAAAATAAATCTCTAGAAATTTGAAGATGCTCTGCCAATGCCGGAATTCCTTTCATGCCCAATTGAGTACTGTTGATTCCTTCATTCGCAATTCCTTCAGCAGCAATCGAATTGTTTTTAGGAAAACTTAATACTAAACCATCAAAATTTTGTGCGTACAATAAGGCAATTTTCATCAAATTGTCGTTTGAAATTGGTTTGGTGTAATCTCCAAAGGCAATCGCGCCTGATTGTTGCATGTCAAATAATTCTGCCAAATCTTTGCCTTCACAGTTTTTAGTCAATGCGCCAATTGGGAATAATTTTGTGGCAAATTTTAATGCTTTGTTGATGAGGAATTCAACATCCGATTTTGAGTCAATGACAGGATGTGTATTTGGATTTACAGCAACTGCAGTAAACCCACTTTTTGCGGCAACTTGCAAACCGTTTTTAATAGTTTCACGTTCTTCAAAACCTGGTTCTCCAAAACAAACACTTGTGTCAAACCAACCGCAAGAAATATGCAGGTTTTCTAATGATACAATGGTTGTATCTGGAGAAACTTCAATAGAATTGTCAATTTTTTCTATGATACCATTCGCAATTAAAACATCCTTTTTTTGATTGTGATACTGATTTTCGGCATCTATAATTGTTGCGTTTTTAAGAAGTGTTTTCATGGTTTGTAGAATTTCAGAATTAAAATTTCTAAAAACAAAGATACAATTGCCAAGGCTAAAAACCATTTCCAAAGTGATTGAACTTCGTTTTTTTTCTTGATGTTTTTAAAAACACTCGAAACAGCATCAGAAACTGTGATGTTTGGATTCGTTTTTTTAAGTTGAGTAACATCTAAAAATTGGAGTAAACTCTCTTCTTTTGGTGTGTTAAAAGCAATTTTTTCAATGATTTCATCCTTTTTTTTGATATCAAAAAAACCTGCTTCAGACGGATTTTCTTGGGTTGTTATGGTTACTTTGTTTTGAAAGGTTTGCTGAATCGGAATAAAAGTACTTGTTGCATTTGAAATCTCTAATATTTCATCTTTTTGCAATTGAACTTCAACATCAATATTGTTTTCCTCGTTCAAATAATTATACAATTGTGATTGTTGAAAACTGAATTTCCCAAAATTATAGAAAATTGGAACGATTAAAGGAGAATTCTGAAACGAACTATTTTTTTTGTTGATAGCACTTGCAAAAACATACAAAGCTCCATTAGGGTTATTTATTTGACTTAAAAAGGAAACGTTATTTTCGAAAGACACTATTTTAGTTTCATTTTTTGAGCTGATTTCAAAAAAATGATTGACAGTTGGATATTGAAAATTCTCCACTTTTTTTGAAAATACATTTTTAAAAAAAGGATGACTTTCGTTGATGTTCGTAATTTTTAATGAGTCAATATTTTTGGATGAAAAAGATGATGATGAAAATTTTTGCAAAAATTGATTGTAAGAATTGATGTCGGAATTTGGGTTTGGAACAATCACAACACTACCGCTTTTTGAAATAAAATCTTGGATGCTTTTTGATAAAATTTCTGAAAATTTTTCGAGTTCATAGAGTATTAAAACATCTTGTTTTGGCAACAAATTATAGTTGATATTTTCAGGTGCATTTTGAGTAAAATTAAACTCGTCTTCAGTATATAATTTTGATAAAAAACCGACCTCATTTCCAATGGCTAAAACGCTTATTTTTTTAGCTGATTTTAGGTGAAAATAAAAAGTGTTGTCGAATGAAAAAGTATCGCTAAAGGAGATGATTATTTTTCCGTTAAAAGCTTCTTTTTTTTGAAGAGAAAACAAAATGGTTTTTGTTGAATTTTCTTCCATAGAAAAAGATTGTTTGCTTACTAATTCTTTTTCAGTATACAATGCAATTGGAATATTTTTTTTAGGCTCTCCTTGGTTTTTTACAACAACATGTAAAACAGTTTCATCCATAGAATTGCTTGTAAAAACACTGTCTATAGAAATGTTGTTTTTTTGAGATTCAGTCAGTTTAATTATTGAAAAAGGGGGTGTTACATTTGTAAATTCATTATTGTAAATATTCTGAAAATCAGATATTAAAATAGTTTCATTTGAAGCGTTTATTTTATTTTTTGAAAATGTATTTATTTTTAGTAAAACACTATTTATAGAGGCCTTTTTTGATGAATAATCCAATTCTAATACTATTTTTTTTAGTTCAGAAAAGGAAATATTATCATAAAATGCATCATTTGTAAGCAAGGAATACATGTTTGATTGAGGAGCATTTTCTATAATTTCTTTAACTGCAACTTGTAGTAAAAAACCCTTCTCACCTTTTGCTTGTGTACTTAATGAATTATCTATATAAATATTTATTTTTTCATTTTTTGTACTTTTTTCATCACTAAAAAAAGGTTGTGAAAAGGCAAAAAGTATCGCCGAAAGTAATAGCATTCTGGTAGCTAAAATTAGCCATTTTTTAAGCCTCGAACTCTTCCTTGAATCTTGAATTATTTTTTGTAAAAAAGCAACGTTTGTAAAGGGTACTTTTACAAACTTTTGCAACTGAAAAAGGTGTACTAAAATGGGGATAATTAGTAGCCATAAAAAGTATAAAATTTCAGGATTTTTAAATTGCATTTAGCTAGTATTTTGCAGGTTTATTTTTTGATAAACTACTTAGAATAAATGCTCTTAAATCGTCATTAGATTTTTGTAAATCTTCACTTCTTAAATACATCATGTGCCCACTTCTGTAACCTTTAAAAGTAAACCGATCTTTCATTTTTCCACTTGGATCAGTTTTCCACATGGTATATTTTGCTGCTGAATACGTTGTTGCTCCATCATAATATCCTGACTGAATTAATACTTTTAAATACGGATTTTGAGCCATTGCTTGACGCAAACCTTCTCTAACATTATCGTCATTATTATCCCAAGGAGAAACTGGGCCAAAAAGGTTGTATTTTACATCAGTTTTAAAATTTAACTCTTCTCTGATATAATAATTTATTGCAGGTGTAAACGAATGCAACCAAGAGGTCAATTCTGGATTGTAATCAGTGGTTTCGCCAATTTCGCGTTTGTCAATGCCTAAATATCTTGAATCCAATCGTCCAATAGTTTGACCAGTTTTATCTCTCAACAATTCTTTCCAGAAAAAGCTTGGAGAGATTTCTAAATTATTTTGCATCACCACTTTTTTGCTCAATCCTGAGTAAAAAGCCGTTTTTTCGGCAATATCATTTTTTTCAATTTCACTAATAAATCCGCCTTTTGCAATCGCAGGTAATAATTTATTAATGGCAAAATCCTCAGCTTCTGGTAAAATTTCTAGCAAATCTTTGCTTTGTAATTCTGTGGGTAACATTTTATGATACCAAGCTGTTGCTGTAAAATAAGGAAGATTAATGGCATAATCCAAGGAACTTTCTGTTCTTAACACTTTATAATCAGCAGGTGAAACCATTATAACGCCATTCAAATACATCCATTGTCTGTTTTGTAATTCAGCAGCCAATCCCATCACACGAGTGCCACCATAACTTTCCCCGATAATATATTTTGGCGATTTCCAACGATTATTTCTCGTGATAAAGGTGTTTAACCAACCTGCTAAATAGGTAATATCTGCATTAATTCCGAAAAATTGTGATTTGTCTAATTTTTTTCCTTCAGCAACTACAGGTCTTGAATATGCAGTGTTTACTGGATTTATATAGACAATATCAGCAACATCTAAAATTGAATTTGGATTGTCTTTAATTCCATAAGGTTGCACAGGATATCCTTCATCATCAATTTTTAAAACTTTAGGACCTGTGTAGGCAATGTGCATCCAAACTGAAGCTGAGCCTGGTCCGCCATTAAAAGACATGATAATTGGTCGTTCTTCATCATTTTTGATATCTGTTCTTTTGTAGTAAGTATAATATAAAGAAGCAATGATTTCCCCATTGTCATTCCAAACAGGTTGCATGCCAGTGGTGGCTTTGTATGGAACTGTTTTTCCTTTGATAACAACGGAATTTGTAGTAACAACCATGGTATCCAAAGGAATTCTGGGATCTTGAGACCATAGTATTTGCGATATTAAAACGGATAAGAAAACAATTTTTTTCATGATATTTAAAATTTAGCAGTCTAAAATATCACAATTAAAATGAAAACAAAAGAATTGTTGATTTCTTATGAAAACTTTTCAAAAACACCCAAGCCAAATAAGGCAAAATCATACTTTACAGGATCTTTTTTGTCTAATTTTCGAAGTTTTTTATCCAATTCTGATAAAGCTTTCCAATCGTTTTGTTCCCGTTTCAAAATACCCAATTTTCGAGCGACATTGCCAGAATGAACATCCAAAGGACAAGATAAATGAGCAGGATTGTGTGTGGGCCAAATGCCAAAATCAACACCCGCCTTATCATTTCTAACCATCCATCTCAAAAACATATTAATCCTTTTCGCTGCTGAATTTTTCAACGGATCAGAAATGTGTTTTTGGGTTCTGTTTTGATGTGGAACTTCAAAAAATAGTTTTTTGAATTCGTGAATCGCAGTTTGATAGGTATCAGCTTTGTCTTTTATTGATAGCGCTTTTTCCAATCCACCATGATTTTGATAAATATGGTTTAAAGATTTTACAAATTGTTGAAAATCAATAGAATTGAAAGTTCTGTGAACGAATTTTTCAAAAGATTTTAAATCATTTTCTTGATGATTCAAAATGAAATCATGAGGAGAAAACTCCAACAATTCCATCATTTTTGAAGCATTTTGAATGATCATTTTTCGATTTCCCCAAGAAATAGTTGCCGTTAAAAAAGCAGCAATTTCAATGTCTTCTTTGTTTGAAAATTGATGCGGAATTTGAATAGGATCAGATTCAATAAATGAAGGATTGTTATAAAAAAGTGCTTTTTCGTCAAGAAATTCTTTGAGTTCAGTTTGCTTCATTTATTCTTTCATCTTTCCATCAATCATAGTCAGTTTTCTGTCTGCCATGTTTGCCAATTCTTCATTGTGCGTTACCAAAACAAAAGTTTGTCCAAATTCATCTCGCAATTTGAAGAATAGTTCATGTAAATTTTTGGCAGATTCACTGTCTAAATTTCCACTAGGTTCATCAGCTAAAATAACGGCAGGATTGTTAATCAATGCTCTTGCCACAGCCACTCTTTGTTGCTCACCTCCCGAAAGTTCGTTTGGTTTGTGCTGTAATCTGTGAGACAATCCCAAAAAAGCAAGAATTTTTTTAGCATCATTTTCAACTTCTTTTTTTGATTTTTTGGCGATAAAACCTGGAATACACACATTTTCTAACGCTGTAAATTCAGGTAACAATTGATGGAATTGAAAAATAAAACCAACGTGTTTGTTTCTAAATTCTGATAATTGTTTGTCAGATAATTTTTTTAGAGAAATATCATTGATATTTAGTTGAAAATCTGATTCCTTTTCAGGTTTATCTAAGGTTCCTAGAATTTGTAATAAGGTTGTTTTTCCAGCGCCTGAAGGCCCAACAATGGCTACAATTTCGCCTTTTTTGATGTGTAAATTCACGCCTTTCAATACTTCAACATCTCCATAATATTTGTGAATATTTTCTGCAACAATCATAAGTTATTTCAAATTTATCACGAAAGTATAAAAAATCAGACGGACTTTTAAGGTATTTTTTGTTTTATAAAAGAATCAAAATCACTAAATCATTTTCTTTACTTTTTCATAATCAATAAAATATACAAAGCGAATAGAAAAAGTATGTCTTTGAGATTGACTGAATAAATTATCTAAGTTTTCAAAAAAGGTTAAATTTGAGTTGGAATCAGCATTAGAAATTGAATTTCTATAAAATGCAATAAGTTGACTTCCAGGTGCAAATTGCCAAATATAATTCAAATCTAAATTCCAGTTATTGAAATTTACATTTTCTCCAACATAGGTATTGTTTTCGTCTAAACCTCCATTGCTATTTAGATTAAAGAAGTCATTGTAACTTGCTGAACCCCAGTAATGTCTTAAACTTAATGATAAAGATGAATTGGTGCTAAAACTATAATTTCCTCCAATCGTATTTGTATAATTTTTGAAATCTCTCATTCCAAAAATAATTGCATTTGCATTTTGATCAACAAAACCTTGGTCATTATTGGTTTTGCTAAAATTCAATTGATAGCGTAAAGAAAACTGATTGCTAAAACGATAACGAGGAGCCAAACCAAAACCATACCCAGATTTAGGATTATTTGAAAAATTACTGTAAAAGGCGTTAAAATCGACAGCAAAAAGCTTTTGTGAATTGGTAGAAAACCAAATATTTATATTTTTTCTTTCAGGCTGTAGAAAATAAATACCACTTGTAGTTCCTTGTCTTGGCTCAAAAAAATCTTTTGTTTCTGTGCCATAATTTAAATTTCCGCCAAATGAAAAACGTTCTTTTGTTTGAGCATTAAAGTTTAAACCTGCTTGAAAACCTGTAAAAATTCCTGAAAAATGTTGGAAATTGGTATTTTGATAAAAATTAAAACTATATCTATTAAATTTTTTAGTAGGCTGAAGCGTTCTCCATCCTGCGTTTCCATAAATGGTTTGTTCGTTATTGCTAAATAAAATACCAAAATCATTTGGATTAAAATCTTTGTTTTCAAAATTATAACCCAATTCCCAAAACCAATGTCCAGAATTGTACCCAAAACTATTATCAAAAGTATAGCCTGTGTTTGGGTTGTTTGGATCATCAGAAATGTTACTCATTCTAATAGAACCATCTGCATTGTATTTGCTGTCTTTGGTTTCTAAATGCCAATCTAAAGCAGTTACGTTTGCATCTCTGAATCTTCCATTTCTTGAAACGTTTGTATTGATTAATGAAATGGATGAATTTTGATTGAATTGTTGGTCTAAAACCAAAATATTAAAATTGGTAAAAGGATCAATTACTTCTTTTCTAATTTCATTGGTTGCAGTGTTTTTTATAGTAGCTTCAGTTTTTTGAGTAATTGCATTAAAAAAACCAATTCCCAATCCATTTTTGGTTCTTCCAGATATTTTTATGGCATTCAGCATGGTCACTTTTTCGGGATAATCAATAATTTCTTCATCGCTATTTAAAGAATTATACACATTAAATTGATCTATTGGAGCAGCTCCAATTCTTCGAGAATAAAATAATCTACCAATGTTAAATAATTCTGTTCCTTCTGAGAAAAATTGTCTTTGTTCCGTAAATTGCTGCTCAAATGGCCCTAAATTCAGCACGACATCATCAAAACCAACTTGGCTAAAATCAGGAATCAAAGTAGCATCAAAAGTAAAATTATCTGTGATACCATATTTAATATCCATTCCAACACTCCAATCATAGCTTGTGTTTCCTTCAAATGTATTGCTAGTTGCAGATGCATAAGGATAAAAATTTAATCTTATTGGAGGTTTTATATCTCTAAAATCTTCAATCAAACCATCATATTGTGTCCATCTTCCAACAGTATTATCTATATGTGTCCAAGTATGTTGTTCGTTTAATTTTTCTAATCTTCTATGAAAGTTAAACCCCCAAGATTGTATGGGTCTATTTGCAAAACGAAGTGCTCCATAAGGTATTTTCATTTCCACATTCCAACCTTTTTCATCAATGGAAACATTGCTTTCCCAAACTGCGCTCCAATTGAAATCTTCATTTCCGTTTGAAACTTTTGAATCTGCTTGATTTCCTGTACTTTGAACTATAAATTCAAACGGATTTTGTCCATCATCATTTGGGTTTATGGTCACTAAAAAGAAATCGGATTGACTAAAATTGTCTCTTACAGCAAATTCTTTTGGAATGTTTTCAGGATCAGGATCAAGCATTTGCGCTGCAATATACACTGCTTCATCATCATAAATAACTCTTACAATTGTTTGATATTTAGCATCAACAAGTTCTCCATTTGAAGGTCTCAATGTTACAAAATCCTTGCATAATTCAGCATTTTTCCATGCGTCTTCATCAATAATTCCATCGATTTTTGGAGCAATTTCAACTCTTGTTGTTTTGATAGTTTTTCTTTCTTTTTTGCTTTGGGAGAATACAATACTTGAAAAAAGTAATGAAACGATTAATAGAGATTTTTTTCTGAACATTTATTTTTGGTTGATTGGTTCGTTTTTAAGGAATCAAAATAATGATTCATGTTAAAAGACATTATAAAATTGTGAATGTTACATTTTTCGTATTAATTATTTCTTAAACAACTAAAACGCAAAAAGTAAGTAATATTGTTTTTTGATAGATATGCTAAGTTTAAAGTTTTTTAAATAAAAAATTTCCAAATTTTAATTTTTGAATTTGTACTTTTGCAAGCGTTTTAAAAGCGATACAAATGAATTTACACGAATACCAAGGAAAAGAGATATTAAGTAGTTTTGGAGTAAGAATTCAAAGAGGAATTGTAGCAAGTACTCCTGCTGAAGCTGTTGCAGCTGCTAAGAAATTAACAGAAGAAACTGGTACAGGTTGGCATGTGATAAAAGCACAAGTTCATGCAGGTGGACGTGGAAAAGGTGGGGGTGTAAAATTGGCAAAGAATTTAGAGCAAGTAGAAAGTATTGCAAATGATATTTTGGGAATGATGTTGATTACACCACAAACTTCTGCCGAAGGAAAATTGGTAAATCAAGTATTGATTGCTGAGGATGTATATTATCCTGGAGATTCAAAACCAGAAGAATATTACATGTCTGTTTTGTTAAACAGAGCAACTGGAAAAAATATGATTATGTATTCTACTGAAGGTGGAATGGATATTGAAACAGTTGCTGAAGAAACACCACATTTAATTTTTACAGAAGAAATTGATCCTTTGTTGGGAATCATGCCTTTTCAAGCGCGTAAAATTGCGTTTAATTTAGGTTTATCAGGAACTGCTTTTAAAGAAATGACGCAATTTGTAACAGCTTTATATACTGCGTACATCAAATCGGATTCTTCCATGTTTGAAATCAATCCTGTTTTAAAAACTTCGGATGATAAAATTATGGCTGTAGATGCAAAAGTTTCTTTGGATGAAAATGCGTTGTATCGTCATAAAGATTATGAAGCAATGCGTGATTTGCGTGAAGAAAATCCGATTGAAGTAGAAGCAAAAGCTGCTGGCTTAAACTATGTTGATTTAGACGGAAACGTTGGATGCATGGTAAATGGAGCTGGATTGGCAATGGGAACTATGGATTTGATTAAAGAATCAG
>JANQTK010000159.1 GCA_030731695.1 Polaribacter sp. | reverse complement strand
TGTTTTTCAAAATTTTTAAACTATTCTGAATATCATTTTTTGATAAATCAGTTTTTATAAATTGAAATTTTTTTGATGAATATTCCTCTTGATTTTTACTTACACTTCTTGACAATGATATTATAAAACAGTCATCCATCGTCATTAAAACATCTACAAATGCTTTTCCTAAACCTCTATTTGCACCTGTTATAATTACAGTTTTTTTCATAGTTTATGAAGATAGCTTATTTTTTTGCAACTTACTATGAATAATGACATCTTTGTAATTTCCATTAAAAAAACAATGTTCTTTTAAAGTTGCTTCTTTTACAAAACCTGCATTTTCAATAGGCTCATACAAATGTGGTCTTAGATCAAATGCGAACGTAAAAATCTTATGAAATTTTAAATCAGTAAACGCTACTTGTTCAATCAATTGTAAAAAAATAGTCCAATGTTTAGAAAAATGTTCTTTTTCTAAATCTGTATTCATAATAAACGAAATTTCAGCATTTTTATCAATCCAATTGATGTGAACCAAACCACCATAACCAATACAAACATCGTTTTGCATATATGAAAACAACAATTGATTTGGTTGTAAGGTATCAAAAAGTTCGTTAATAACTTTATTAAAATAGTTATCTTGATCTTCTTTTGTTAATGGTTTATGTTGTCTTAAATGATAAATTTGCTCATTTCTCCATTTTAAAATATCCATTCGATCTTGATAACGAATGGGAATAATAGCAAAATTGCCATTTGTATATTTTTGATTATGTAATGCTTTGTAGGAGTTCATATTTTAATTCTGCTAATTTCCAATCTAATTCAGTGTCAATATCTTGCGCCTCCATTTCTGAAATAATAATACTTCCTGTATTGTCTGTTATTACCGCTTTTTTTTGTAAACATTTATCTGTATTCATCCAATAAAACTGACCAACATCATGATAACTTTGCTCTAAATCTTGTGATCTTTTTAAACTAAACTCTGGATAAAAAAAGGAGGTTTTATTATTCTCATCAACTTTAAAAGCTCTTTGGATAGGAAATCCGAAAGCGGTTACAGGCAATACAGTATCAAAATCATTGTTTTTTAACACGGTAAAAGCATCTTGCAATTTATTTGCAGTTACAAATGGTGCACATGCATATAGGCAACAAGTGTAATTAAATGTTTTGTTTATTGATTGATAGTTTAAAAGAACTTCTTCAATGACATCAAAAGTTGTAGCATAATCATTTGCATTTTTTTCACTTCTTAAAAACGGAACTTTAGCACCATAATCCATTGCAATTTTAGCAATCTCTTCATCATCAGTAGACACCATAATTTCATCAAACAAGCCTGATTTTATAGCAGCTTCAATAGAATAGGCAATAATTGGCTTCCCCAGAAAAGATTTACAATTTTTTTTGGGAATTCGTTTACTGCCTCCACGTGCTGGAATAATTGCAAGGTTTGACATCTTTTTAATTTCTATTTTTTATGATTAAATTTGGTGAACTCCCAAAAACTAACGAATTATCTGGAACATCTTGATCTTTTACGCACGCTCCTGCACCTAAAATTACATGATTTCCAATAGTAGAATTCCCTAAAATCATTGTATTTGCAGACATTGTTACGTGCTCTCCAATTACCGGAAAAATATTTTTATTATTGCCTATCGTACAATTTTGACTAAAGGCAAAGTAATTGCCAATTTTTCCTCTACCAATTACAGAACCCAAAGGATGATCTAGCATAAAAATTTCAGGTAATGTTACTTCATAAAACAAATCGCACCCATTCATAATTCTATTTAAATAATATATTTTATCTGCTAATTGTAAGCAATCTTTTTTTTCTTTAAAAATGGTGTTTGAAAAATAATATAAAAAAACAGTGTATTGCCCTGAATGATAGGGATTAAAATAAGCCTCTCCTGACTTTGAATAATATTTGTTTTTGTTTTTTGAAAAATTAAATTCACAACGATTAAATACGGTTTCGCTTATCGAAAATATGAGGTCATTTTCAATAGTTGATACACTAAAAAATGAATTCAATTGACGTATGAATCCTTTGAGTACATCTTCTTTTTCAATTTCAAATATCATTCGTAAAAGCTATTTATTTCATTGATTACAAAGGTCTGTTCTTCCTCTGTCAACGTTGGATACATCGGTAAACTTATACATTGCTTATAATAATTTTCGGCATTTGGAAAATCTCCTACTTTCCATCCTAAATCTTGATAATAGGGCATTAAATGACAAGGGATATAATGAATTTGACAATATATATTCTTGGTTTTTAAGTAATTATATAAGTTTAATCGATCTTTAACTTCTAAAATATAAAGATGATAAGCGTGACCTTCAATTACGCTAGATTGACCAATTACAAAAGAAGCATTTTTAAACGCATTGTAGTATGTTGAGGCAATGTTTCTTCTTAGCTCAATTCCTTCATCAGCTCTTAAAAGTTGACTATGACCTAATGCCGCTTGAAAATCTGTGATACGATAATTGTATCCTAAAATTTGCATTTCCATGTACCATCCTGGATATTCATCAAAACCACCTGCCAATTCAATTGAGTTTTTATAAAGATCCGTATTTTTTACAATTCCATGAGTTCGAAATTGAAGTAATTTATTGTAAAGTGTTTCGTCATTCGTAGTAATCATTCCTCCCTCTCCTGATGCAATATGCTTTACAGGATGAAATGAAAAAATTGCTAAATCAGCAAAATTACCATTTCCACAATTTTGATTTCTATTTTCACTATCTGTAAAAAAACCACCTGGAGCATGACACGCATCTTCAATAATCCAAAGATTGTATTCATCAGCTAATTCCCTAAAAGCTTCTAAATTAGTTGCTCTTCCTGCAAAATCTACAGGGATAATTCCTTTGTAAGTTCCTTTTGGAGAAGTTTCTAAAAGTGCTTTCACTTTTATGATATCTAATAAATAGGTATCAGGATCAATATCAGAAAAAACGACTTCTCCTCCACAATAGCGAATACAATTGGCAGAAGCAGCAAAGGTTATTGGAGTTGTAATTACTTTATCTCCTTCTTTAACGCCAAGAGCCAATGTGCATAAATGTAAAGCTGCTGTTCCATTTGCTAAGGCTACTGCATATTTACTACCTACATAATTTGCAAAGGCATTCTCAAATTCGGCTATTTTAGGACCTTGAGTTAAATAATCTGACTTTAGCGTTTCTACAACAACTTTAATATCATCATCTGTAATATTTTGTTTTCCGTAAGGTATTGCTTTCATTGGTTAAATTTGGAAATTTGGATCAACATGTTCTTTAATTAGTAAACGCAAAGAATCAATAGTTTCCCATTCAGTATTTGTTCCGGAATTATAAGCAAAACCATGAGGAACTAATTTAGCATTAAAATGAGTCATAAAATCACTTATATTCCAAAATGGCGTTTGAGGTAAAATCACATAATAACGATCTAAATCGTACGTAAAAAAAGAATCTGAAGAAGTAATCATTTCTTCGTGTATTTTTTCTCCTGGTCTTATTCCGACTTCTTTATGTTCACAGTTTGGACCTATCGCTTTTGCAATATCAGTAATTTTATAAGAAGGTATTTTAGGGATGAAAATTTCACCACCCCAAGCTGTACTTAAAGCATGTAGTACCATGTCTACGCCACCTTGAAGAGAGATGTTAAAACGTGTCATTTCTTTCACAGTAATAGGCAATACACCCTCTTCTCTTTTTTTAAGAAAGAAGGGAATTACAGATCCATTAGAACCCATGACATTACCATATCTAACAACAGAAAATTTAATATTATCCTTTCCTCTAATATTATTGGCCGCAACAAAAAGTTTATCCGAAGTTAACTTTGTTGCTCCATATAAATTAATTGGGGCGCATGCTTTATCAGTTGACAATGCAACCACATGTTGTACTTGAGTTTGTAATGCAGCTTGAATTACGTTTTCTGCACCACCAACATTTGTTTTTACACATTCGTCTGGATTGTATTCTGCAATGTGAACATGCTTCATAGCTGCTGCATGAATTACATAATCAATTCCGTTAAAAGCCCTAACCAATCTTTCTCTATCTCTTACATCTCCAATAAAAAAACGTACTTGTGGATATTTAGAAACAGGATAATCTTGAGCCATTTGATATTGTTTTTGCTCATCTCTTGAAAAGATAACTAATCTTTTAACATTTGGCCATTTGGTTAATATATGATTGGTTAATGCTTTGCCAAGAGAACCAGTTCCTCCTGTTATTAATACTGATTTGTTATTTAACATTCTTTTTTATTAGTTTTCAATTATAATTATTAATATTTGGTCTAAAATTTATTTAAAATTATAACTCATTATCAAAGATAGATTAAATTTAATCGATATTAAAATATTACAATTTAAGTATAATTTCAGATTTTTTAATATAATTCATACTAGTAGATTTATTAGAAATTTAATTCTCTTATGTTTAAATAAACAAGAAACTATGAGGAATAGAAATTTAAAAAATTATTTAGTATCAAATATAAAAAAATTAAGTCAGCAATATAAATAAATATAGTTCACAAACTCTTAAACAGAGCCCATACATTAACAATACATAAGTGAAATACAACTTAGATTGATTTAAAAAAA
>JANQTK010000158.1:2707-4643 GCA_030731695.1 Polaribacter sp. | reverse complement strand
TTAGAAAAATATCTAAACAACGCTGCTCCAACAGGTTATGAATGGGAAGGTCAAAAAATTTGGATGGAATATCTAAAACCTTATGTAGATACTTTTATCACAGATACGTATGGAACTGCTGTTGGTATCATCAATCCTGATGCAAAATACAAAGTTGTGATTGAAGGTCATGCTGATGAAATTTCTTGGTACGTAAATTATATTTCAGATAAAGGATTGATTTATGTGGTTAGAAATGGTGGAAGTGATCACCAAATCGCACCTAGTAAAATTGTTGATATCCACACAAAAAACGGCATTGTAAAAGGTGTTTTTGGCTGGCCAGCAATTCATACAAGAGATAAAAGTAAAGAAGAATCTCCAACTCCAGAAAATATTTTTATTGATTGTGGCTGCGCAACAAAAGACGAAGTTGAAAAACTAGGCGTTCATGTGGGTTGTGTAATTACCTATCCAGATACTTTTCATATTTTAAATGGTAATAAATTTGTTTGCAGAGCATTAGACAACAGAATGGGAGGTTTTATGATTGCAGAAGTTGCGCGTTTGTTAAAAGAAAACAATAAAACATTGCCTTTTGGGTTGTATGTGACCAATTCCGTTCAAGAAGAAATTGGCTTGCGTGGTGCAGAAATGATTACACAAACTATCAAACCAAATGTAGCGATTGTTACTGATGTAACACATGATACTACAACCCCAATGATCGATGTTAAAAAAGCGGGTCATCAAGAATTAGGGAAAGGTCCTGTAATTGCATATGCGCCTGCAGTACAGCAAAAATTGCGTGATTTAATCACACAAACTGCCGAAGAAAATAACATTCCGTATCAAAGAAATGCGCTTTCAAGAGCTACAGGAACTGACACTGACGCCTTTGCTTATAGCAATGGTGGTGTGGCTTCTGCATTGATTTCTTTGCCTTTGCGTTACATGCACACCACTGTTGAAATGGTTCATAGAGAAGATGTTGAAAACGTCATCAAAATGATTTACGAAACCTTATTGAAAATCAAAGAAGGAGAAACTTTTTCTTATTTTGAATAACTAAGTAGTTGTTGCACAAAGTTCCTCAAAGAAATCTCAAAGTTTCACAAAGATTTTTTTAATAGGTTATGCTTTGAGTCTTTTGCGACTTCTTTGTGAGTTTTGTGTAACAGCTTTTCATTACTTTTTTTTAATGAAACTATCATAAATAAGAAAAATATGGACGAACTCATCGATATTTTAACTCCTGACGGAAAGCCAACAGGAAAAACCGCTTTAAAATCAGAAGCACATACAAATGGTTGGTTTCATGCCACTGTTCATATTTGGTTATTTACCAAGGATGAAAAAATATTGTTGCAAAAAAGAGCATTGACCAAAAAAGTGTTTCCAGGTTTGTGGGATATTTCTGTTGCAGGACATATTGCAGCTGGAGAAGGAATTTTAGAAGCTGCTAAAAGAGAGGTTTTTGAAGAAATTGGACTTGAAATTGAGGAAGAAGAATTGATTAAAATTGGCACTAGAATTCATCAAGTTTCTCATGCAAACGGAATTCAAGATAATGAACATCATCATGTTTTTATTGCCGAATTGAAAGTTCCAATCAATCATTTATCCATTCAAAAAGAAGAAGTTGATGATATTCAATTGTTTGATTTGGCTGTTTTGAAAAACACCAAAAACATCGAAAATGTATTGCTTTCAAGGTTTCATGAATATTATTGCAGCGTTTATGAAAGCATCCTAAAAAACATTTCTTAAAGAAACAAAATCAGTATAAAAATTTTATTTTGATGATTTATTAACGTAAATTACAGCAGTTTATCATCAATAAAAATGAATACAATTACCTACAGAATTAAGGATTTTTTAAAAGAAAATCACCCTTTTTCATTCCTAACTTCAGATGAACAACTACAAATTGCTAAAAATATAACGATTCGTTATT
>JANQTK010000158.1:1225-2607 GCA_030731695.1 Polaribacter sp. | reverse complement strand
ATTATTGAGGAAAATAATTTACCAATAGGCATTATTACCGACAAAGATTTTAGAACAAAAATCGCGACTGGAAAAGTAGAAATTTCATTATCTGTTGAAAATATTATGTCATCACCCGTTATTTGCGTTTCAGAAAATATTACAGTTGCTGAAGCTCAAATTGTAATGCTAAAAAATAAAATTACCCATTTGTGCATCACACAATCCGGAAAGAATAAAGAGGAAATAAAAGGTGTTTTATCCGAACATGATATTATTTTAATTCGTGAAAACAATCCTTCAGTACTCATCAAACAAATCAAACGCTCTGTAGCTATTGATGAACTTAAAAAAATAAGAATTCAAACGGGTGATTTATTAAAAAGATACTTATTTCAGGACTTGGATATTGATTTTATCTGCAAAATTATTTCTGAAATCAACAATGCTATTACTGCACGAATTATTGATCTCGCTATTGAAAAACTGAACGAAAAACCGCCCGTTTCTTTTTCATGGATTTCATTGGGAAGTCAAGGCAGAAAAGAACAATTATTGTTAACTGACCAAGACAATGCCATTATTTTTGAAGACACAAATGACAATGAAAAAAATAGAAATTATTTTTTAAAATTAGCAGAAATAGTAACTAAAAATTTGCATGAAATTGGTTTTGAATATTGTCCTGCAAACATGATGGCTTCAAATAAAGATTGGTGTTTAAGCACTGCTGAATGGAAGGAAAAATACCATCATTGGATTTCAAAACCAATACCTGAAAACATTATGCATTGCACTATTTTCTTTGATATTGAAACAATTTATGGCGATAAGAATTTAGAAAAAGAAGTATATCATTCAATTGAAGAATTCATTCACGAATATCCAATTTTTATCAATTATTTGGCATTAAACAGCACACAAAACCCACCTCCTTTAGGATTTTTCAGACAATTTTTATTAGAAGCTTCAGGAGAACAAAAAGAACAATTTGATATCAAAGCAAGAGCTATGATGCCTTTGGTGGATGCTGCAAGATTGTTAAGTATCAGTCTTCAAATAAACGAAAAAAACACCCTTAAAAGGTTTCAAGAACTGATTGTAAAAGAACCTCAAAATCAGGAAATTTACACCCTATGTTTAGAGGCTTATAAAACACTCTTAAAATACCGCACAAAATATGGTTTGCATAAAAATAATTCAGGGAGATTTATTGATTTGGATACCATGGATAAATCTGAAAAACTAAAATTAAAAGAATGTTTTAAAGCAATAAAGGAGATTCAAAGTTTAGTGATTCATCGCTTTAAATTGGCCAACTTTATGTAAAATGCGTATGTTTTTTAGAAAAAAATATCCTGACTTTTGGCAAGAATATGTGAATCAATTTAAAAAGAATTCAA
>JANQTK010000158.1:0-1125 GCA_030731695.1 Polaribacter sp. | reverse complement strand
AAAATCATAAAAAAGTTATCAAAAAATAATACGCTTAGCATTTCTTATTTACAAAAACCTGCTAAGCGTATTGGATTGATTTAAAATTACTTACAAAACATTATCCATAATATCTTGCACTACTTCAGGATTTAAAAGAGTACTTGTATCTCCTAAATTGGAAGTGTCTTTACTGGCAATTTTTCGTAAAATTCTACGCATAATTTTTCCAGAACGTGTTTTAGGCAATCCTTCAGTAAATTGAATTTTATCCAATTTGGCAATTGGTCCAATTTGTTCGGTAATAATTTGGTTGATTTCTCTTCTTAAATTATCATGATCTCTTGATTCTCCTGTTTCTTTTAAAGTTACATACCCATATAATGCATTTCCTTTGATATCATGAGGGAAACCAACAATCGCAGATTCTGATACTGCTGGATGTTCGTTAATAGCATCTTCAATGGGTGCCGTTCCTAAATTATGACCTGAAACAATGATTACATCATCTACTCTACCTGTAATTCTGTAATACCCAACTTCATCACGCAAAGCACCATCACCTGTAAAATACATGTTTTTAAACGCTGAAAAATAGGTTTCTTTATAACGCTGATGATCGCCCCAAATGGTTCTGGCAATGGAAGGCCAAGGAAATTTGATGCATAATTTCCCATCTACTTGATTGCCCTTAATTTCATTTCCAGCATCATCCATCAAAACAGGCTGAATTCCTAAAAAAGGAAGTGTTGCATAAGTTGGTTTTGTTGGAGTTGAAAAAGGAATTGGCGTAATCATAATTCCACCAGTTTCAGTTTGCCACCAAGTATCCACAATGGGTGCTTTCTTTTTACCAATATTGTCATCATACCAGTGCCAAGCTTCTTCATTAATTGGCTCACCAACAGTTCCTAACACTTTTATACTTGACAAATCATGATGATCTACAAAATCTACACCTTCTTTTGCCAAAGCTCTAATAGCAGTGGGTGCTGTATAAAACTGATTTACTTTGTGTTTTTCTACAATTTCCCAAAATCTGCCATAATTAGGATAATTGGGTACTCCTTCAAATAATACAGTTGTTGCGCCATTGGCTAAGGGTCCGTAAACAATATAACTGTGGCCTGTAATCCAACCAATATC
>JANQTK010000157.1 GCA_030731695.1 Polaribacter sp. | reverse complement strand
GCAAAAGTGATTAATTTATCTCAAGAAAATGAACCTGAAATTTATGCAGCCATCAAAAAAGGCGCAATTTTAGAAAATGTGGTTTTGAAAGATAATGGAGATGTTGATTTTTCTGATACCTCAATTACCGAAAATACCAGAGTAAGTTATCCTTTGTATCATATTGATAATATTCAAAATCCATCAATTGGAAAAAATCCGAAAAACATTTTCTTTTTAACTGCAGATGCTTTTGGAGTATTGCCTCCAATTTCTAAATTAACTCCTGCACAAGCTGCATATCATTTTATTTCTGGATATACTGCAAAAGTGGCAGGAACTGAAGCTGGAGTTACAGAGCCAACTCCAAATTTTTCAGCTTGTTTTGGTGCTCCTTTTATGCCTCTTCATCCAACAAGATATGCAGAAATGTTGAGTAAAAAAATGAAAGATTCAGGTGTGAATGTTTGGTTGGTGAACACAGGCTGGTCTGGAGGAAAATATGGTGTTGGAAAACGAATGCCATTAAAATATACTCGTGCCATGATCACAGCAGTTTTAAACGGAAGTTTAGCTGATTATACCTATGAAAATTATCATATTCATTCTGTTTTTGGAGTAGCACAACCAAGAAGTTGTCCTGGAGTTCCAACAGAATTATTAAGTCCAAGATCAACTTGGAATAATGATGCAGCTTATTATGAAACAGCATTTGCATTATCAAACGCTTTTAGAGTAAATTTTAAAAAGTACGAGGAATTTGCTAGCGAAGAAATTCGAAGAGGAGGTCCTCAGCGTTATGCTTTTTAATTATTAGATCGTTGTTTTTGTTTAAATGAAACACCTCATTTTGAGGTGTTTTTTTATTAAAAAAAACTATCTTTAGTGATTCAATTGAATGATTATAAATGAAGAACTGGTTTAAAAATATGGGTCCTGGGCCATTAATAGCTGCTGCATTTATAGGTCCAGGAACTGTTACTTTGTGTACATTGGCAGGTGTAAATTTCGGATTTAACTTGTTGTGGGCAATGCTATTATCTATTATTGCAACAATTGTTTTACAAGAAATGGCGGCAAGATTGGGCATCATTTCTCAAAAAGGATTGTCTGAAGTTATCAAACAAGAAATCAAAAATCCAATTTTAAAAAAAATAGTTATTGCACTTATTTTATCAGCAATTGTCATTGGAAATGCGTCTTATGAAGCAGGAAATATCAGTGGCGGAATTTTAGGCTTGGAAACCATTTTCGGACAATGGATTGTGAAAAACTCTTATTTTTCTATCAATCTTATGAGTATTTTGGTTGGCATGATTGCATTTGCAATGTTGTATGTTGGTAGCTATAAATTTTTAGAAATGGCGCTTATTTCCTTTGTAATTCTGATGAGTTTATCGTTTTTTATTACTGCCATAATTACCAAACCCAATTTATTAGAAATTATCAATGGATTGTTGATTCCGAAACTTCCTGAACAAAGTTTATTAACTGTAATTGGTTTGATTGGCACCACTGTAGTTCCTTATAATTTATTTCTTCATGCCTCTTTAGTAAAAGAAAAATGGAAAACCAAAGAAGACTTACATTTTGCAAAAAGAGACACTGTTATTGCTATTTTATTGGGAGGCTTTATTTCGATTGCTATAATTATTTCTGCAGCTGCAATCTCCATCAAAGAGGTTTCAAATGCAGCGGATTTGGCATTAGGTTTGGCACCTTTATATGGTGACTTTGCTAAATATTTTTTATCAATCGGATTGTTTGCAGCAGGAATTACCTCTGCAATTACAGCGCCTTTAGCAGCAGCTTATGTTGCCAAAGAATGTTTTGGTTGGCAAGCAAATTTAAAATCAACTCGATTCAGAGCAGTTTGGATGACAATTTTAATGTTGGGTGTTATTTTTTCATCTGTAGGAATCAAACCAATTGAAATTATCAAGTTTGCTCAAGTTGCAAATGGATTATTGTTGCCAATAATTACAGCAATTTTACTTTGGATGATGAATCAAAAATCGGTTTTAGGAGATTTTACAAATTCTAAAACACAAAATACAATTGGGTTTTTAATTTTTTTGATTACCCTATTTTTAGGAATAAAAATGATTTTAAAAGTATTTAATTTATTTTAAAATGATTGATATCAATTGTGATGTTGGCGAAGGAATTGCGAACGAGCATTTATTAATGCCATATATTACTTCTTGCAATATTGCTTGTGGAGGTCATTTTGGCGATGAAAATTCCATGGATAAAACTATATTTTTGGCGATGAAAAACAATGTTTTGATTGGAGCACACCCTTCTTTTCCAGATAAAGATAATTTTGGAAGAAAATGGATAAAAATTCCTGATGAAGAGCTTCAAAAGAGTATTGAAAATCAATTGGCTATTTTTCAGGAAAGATTGCTATTTCACAAAGCGACTTTACATCATATCAAACCACATGGTGCTTTGTATAATGCCATTGCTGTTGATGAAAATTTGGCAAATCTATTTGTAAATACCATTTTAAAATACATGGATAATGTGTTTCTATATGTGCCTTATCAATCTGTTATTGAGGAAGTTGCTAAGAAAAATAACATCAGAATTAAATATGAAGCTTTTGCTGATAGGAATTATAATGACGATTTAACGTTGGTTAATAGAAGTTATGAAAATGCAATAATTACAGATAAAGAACTTGTTTTTCAGCATGTTTCTAAAATGGTTTTTGAGGGGAAAGTTAATACTATATCTGGTGATGAAAAACATATAAAATCGGATACATTTTGTGTTCATTCTGATACTGAAAATGCGTTGGAAATTGTTGAATATTTATCACAAAAAATGAATTAAAATCTAATTTTTGATGCATCAAATTCGATACAAATCTTTTGGAGAAAAAGCAATTCTGATTGAATGGCAACCCATAATTTCGATTGAAATTTTAGACGACATGTTGTTGTTTCAATCAAAAATTTTGACCCAAAAAAAGAATTTGATTACAGATATTATTGTTGGATATCATTCCTTGACAATTGTTTACAATGATTACATCAAAAATTATTTGGAAGAAATAATAATACTTCAATCAATCTATAAATCTGAACTAACTATTGAAAAGAAACCCCATTTTTTGTGGGAAATTCCTGTGTGTTATGAGGATGAATTTGGATTGGATTTAGAAGAGATTTCAAAGAAAACAACCCTTTCAAAAAGTGAAATCATTCAAATTCATTCAGAGGCAATTTATACGGTTTTTTTTATCGGATTTTTGCCTGGATTTTTGTATTTGGGTGGTTTGGATTCTCGATTATTTGTGGATAGAAAACCAAATCCACGTTTACAAATCGAAAAAGGATCTGTTGCTATTGGTGGAAAACAAACAGGAATTTATCCGTCAAATTCTCCTGGAGGATGGAATATCATTGGAAAAACTCCAATCTTATTTTTTGATGCAGAAAATGAGAAACCTTGTTTTGTCTCACCAAAAGATCGAATACAATTCATTTCAATTTGCAAAGAAGCCTTTTTTGAAATTCAGGAAAAAATGAAGAATCAAACGTATCAATTTCAACATAAAATCATTTATGATTAAGATATTAAATCCTGGTTTTTATTCCACAATTCAAGACAAAGGAAGAATTGGTTTTGCTAAATTTGGTGTACCCATTTCAGGAGCAATGGATTTGTATGCAGCTGATTTTGCAAATCATGTATTGAATAATTCGGTATCTGATGCTTTGTTGGAGATTACTTTTGGAAGTTGTGTTTTGGAATTTCTTGAAAACACGAGTATTTGTATTTCAGGAGCTGATTTTTCACCGTTGTTAAATCACTCAAAAATTACTTTACATAAGAGAATTGAAGTTCATAAAAATGATGTTTTATCTTTTGGAAAAAGAAACTATGGCGCTTATGCATATTTGGCGGTTAAAGGAGGTTTTCGATCAGAAATCAAATTAAAAAGCCGAAGTTATTTTCAGAATATCACCAAAGAACCTCTTTTAAAAAAAGGAGATTTACTTTCGATTTCGTCTATAAATGAAGAATTTTCAACTTCGAATGCAAGTATAAAATTCTCAAATCATCATTTCGAATCAAAAGAAATTCATTGCCACAAAGGTCCAGAATTTGAGATGTTGACTGATTTTCAGCAAAAAGCACTTTTTGAAAACACGTTTACAATTTCAAAAGAAATCAATAGAATTGGATATAAATTAGAAGAATTGATTGAAAATAACTTGCCTCAAATTTTAACATCCGCAGTTTTTCCAGGAACAGTACAATTAACACCTTCAGGAAAACTGATTGTTTTGATGCGAGATTGTCAAGTCACAGGAGGGTATCCAAGAGTTTTACAGTTGAGTGAAAAAAGTATCAATCAATTTGCTCAAAAAACTACGAATGATACTTTTTGTTTTTCACTTTTAGAAAATTAATCACATAAAAAAAATCGCTTAGAAATGAATCTAAGCGATTTTTTTAAACTAAATTGTATTGTTACTTATTTTCAATAACTTTTACTGTATTTCCATTTATTTCATTTGCTTTCTTTTCAATTTCTTGAAGCGTTCCTGAAATAGTTTGCGTTTCTGTAAATGTTTTTCCATTAACAGTTTTTGTTGTAATGATGATTGCAGAAGCTAATTGATCATTTTGGCTATTTACTGTTACTTGAATTTCTTTTTTCACTTCTTCTTTAA
>JANQTK010000156.1 GCA_030731695.1 Polaribacter sp. | reverse complement strand
AAATGGGAAACTAAAGCTTGGGGAGAAATTCCTGCTGACTTTGGAAGAAAATAAAATTGTAAATTATTTGTTAAAGTTTTCTTAATTTTTATTAGATTTGGATTTTATAAACATTTATATCAACGTAAATGCTTTCAACAAAATTCAATTTCTCAGTATTTTTAGTCTTTTCATTATTTTTTATAAGTTGTAAAAAAAATAATGGAGTTGAAAAAACCTATCTTTTACAAAAACTTTCACCCTCAGAAACTGGAATTTCTTTTCAAAATAATCTAACGGAAGATGAAGCCCATAGCATTATCAACTACATTTATTTTTATAATGGTGGTGGCGTTAGCGTAGGTGATATCAATAATGATGGTTTACCAGACGTTTATTTTGTTGCTAATCAGGGGTATAATAAATTGTATCTAAATAAAGGAAATTTAAAATTTGAAGATATTACCACAACTGCTAATGTTGGTGGCTCTTCAGATTGGAGCACTGGAACCACAATGATAGACATCAATAATGATGGTTTTTTAGATATTTATGTCTGTGCAGTTTCTGGCTTGTTAGATTTTAAAGGACATAATGAATTATTCATCAACAATGGTGATGGCACTTTTAGTGAAAAAGCGGCTGAATATGGTCTTGATTTTAAAGGTTATTCCACACAAACTTACTTTTTTGATTATGATAAAGATGGTGATTTAGACGCTTACATCGTAAATCATGCAGTTCACACCAATTTATCTCATGGACCTGCAAACGAAAGAAATAATCGAAAACCACTTGTTGGCGATGTATTATTACAAAACAATCAAGGAAAATTTACAGATATTAGCGAAAAAGCAGGCGTTTTTGGTGGTGTAAATGGCTATGGATTAAGTGCTTCAATTGCTGATTTTAATGAAGATGGTTGGGATGATATCTATATTTGCAACGATTTTCATGAAGACGATTACTATTACATAAACAATAAAAACGGAACCTTTACCGAAAAACTTTCAAGTGCATTTTCTACGATTAGTAGATTTTCTATGGGAAGTGATGTTGCAGATATTAATGCAGATGGCTTCCAAGATTTGATTGCTTTGGATATGTTGCCCAATGACGAACGTATTTTGAAAGAAACAGAGGGCGATGATGTGATGTTGAATATGCAAATGAACTTGAAAAACTTGGGATATAAAGATCAATATTCAAGAAATGTTTTGCAAATAAATGTTGATGGAGACTTTTTTTATGAAACTGCTTTTTTGAATGGCATTGCTGCAACAGATTGGAGTTGGTCTCCACTTTTTGCCGATTATGATAATGATTCTCATCAAGATTTGTTTATTTCAAATGGAATTTTAAGACGCCCAAATGATTTAGATTTTAAGAATTATATTTCCAACACATTCAAAAGATATGGAGAAGCAAAAGGCCTTCAATGGCTTTTTAAATCTATTGACCAAATGCCAAGTGGAAAAGTTCCAAATCAAATTTTTAGCGGAAATTCCAATCGTTTTTCAGAAAAAACAGGATCTTGGATTGCAAAAGAACCTTCACTTTCTAATGGCTCTGTGTATGTTGATTTAGATTTAGATGGCGATTTGGATATCATCACCAATAATGTCAATGATTTTGCTACAATTTATCAAAACAACACCAATGCTACAAAAAACTACATTGCTGTAAAACTGGAATATTTACCCGTAAACAAAGAAGCTATTGGTGCAAAAACAATACTATATTTCAATCAAAAAAAACAACTCAAACAGGTTTTTAAATCGCGTGGATTTTTATCATCTGTAGAAAGTAAACTTCATTTTGGATTGGATACCATTGCCAAAATTGATTCTCTAGAAATTATTTGGCCCAACCAAAAACGCCAAGTTGAAAAAAATATAGCAATCAACAAACTTCACAAAATTGGATACAAACCAAACCCTGATGCAAGTATAATTGATGTAAAAATCAACACAAAAAATTACTTTACTCAAGAAAATTTGATTGATTTTATTCACAAAGAGGATACTTACAACGACTTTTTCGCGGAAAAATTGACACCTTATAAAGTTTCTACATTAGGTCCTGCTCTAGCAATTGGCGATATTGATAGCAATGGATTTGAAGATGTTTATATTGGTGGTGCTTCAGGAAAAGCAGGGGAACTATTCTTAAATACTGGGTTAAAATTCATCAAATCGAAACAAAGTGTCTTTGAAACTGATGCTGATTTTGAAGACAATGACGCTGTTTTTTTTGATGCAGATAGTGATGGAGATTTGGATTTATACGTAGCTTCAGGAATTCATTCTCAAAGAGATAAAAATTTTGAAATTGATAGATTATACCTCAACAATAAAGGGAAATTTATAAAAACTTCTAAGCAAATTTTAACAAATCCTTTGAATACTTCTTGCGTTGTCAATTATGATTATGATGCAGATGGAGATGAAGATTTATTTATTGGCACACTTTCAAATCCTGATAGTTTTGGGGCTTTTGTAAATTCAACCATCCTAAAAAACAATGGAAAAGGTGTATTTGAAGTAGATACTAATTTTATCATTTCGGGCAAAACAACAGCAGCTATTTGGGTTGATATTAACAATGATACTCAAAAAGATTTGTTAATTGCCTCAGAATGGGACACACCAAAAATTTATATCAATAACAAAGGAAAACTTACTTTGCAAAAAATTCCTGAAAAGATGCATGGTTTTTGGCAATCAATTACTGCTTTTGATATGGATGAAGATGGAGATTTGGATATCGTTTTAGGAAATTGGGGCGAAAACAATAAGTTTCAACAATTTTTAGAAAAACCACTCATCATGTATTATGGAGATTTGGATGATAATGGCAAAAAAGAAACAGTGATTTCGTATGCTATTGGAAATCAATATTTTCCTATGAACTCTAAAAGCGAATTGGCTTCGCAAATGAATTTTATCAGTAAAAAATTTGTCACACACAAAGATTTTGCAATGCAACCAATGGAAAAAATATTTTCAAAAGAAACACTTGACAAAGCGCAACAAAGAAAAATAAATACCCTTGCTTCTGGATATTTGGAAAACAACAATGGTGCATTCAATATTTTTGTAAAACTTCCAATTGCGTTTCAACTAGCACCTATAAATTCACTATCAGAAATTACAATAAAAGATAAAAAACAATTATTAATTAGTGGAAATTCTGAAAAAACTTCCAATTATCATGGCAGCTACAATTCTTTGAAAGGTATTATTGCAGCTTCAAAAAATGATTACAAATTCGTGAATCAATTTGGTATTGCTCCTTTCAAAAATCAAATAAAAGAAACAGCTTTTGTAAAAATGAAAAACAAAAACGTATTGCTTGTTTTAGCAAATAACGATAGTGTAAAAACCTATACTTTTAAAAATTAAAAAATGCGATTTTTAAAAATTCCTTTGCTTTTTTTGTGCCTGATTTTATTGATTTCATGCCAACAAGAATCGATAAAAATTGAGGCAAGAGACTATCATTTTTTGGTAGATGAAGTAACAGAAGTAATGATTCATGATATTTTTTCTCCTCCTGTTGCCAGTAGAATTTATGCCTATCCAAATATTGCTGCTTATGAAGTTTTGAATTCAGTAAACGGAAAATATCAATCATTAAGTAATCAATTAAATGGATTAAAAACGATTGAAAACTTGCCAAAAAATGAAGAAATCAATAAACCTTTAGCGGCTTTAATTGCCTATTTGGATGTTGCAAAAGAACTCGTTTTTTCAAAAGAGGAATTGAATTTGGTAAAAGATAGCTTGAATTTTCATTGGAAATCCATCAATAAAAAAGAATTTTTAGCGGCTGAAAAATATGGTTTGGCAGTTTCATCGCACATTATTGATTGGATGAAAAAGGACAATTATATTGAAACGCGGACCATGCCAATTTTCAATGTGCATTCTGATGATCCTGCAAGATGGCAACCAACTCCTCCTGCATATATGAATGGCATTGAACCAAATTGGAAAAAAATTCGCCCTTTTGTATTGGATTCTGCAGCGCAATTCAAACCCATCCCTCCACCAACTTTTTCGCTTGAAAAAGAATCCGTTTTTTATAAAGAAGTGATAGATTTGTATGAAATGACGAACAAAATAAGAGAAAAAGGCGATACTTCTGAAGAAGTTGCCATTGCACAATTCTGGGATTGCAATCCGTATGTTTCTGTAAACAAAGGCCATTTTATGTTTGCTTCTAAAAAAATTACACCTGGAGCACATTGGATTGGTATTTGTAAAATTGCCACAAAAATAAATAATGCTGATTTTGAAAAAACAGTATTTGCTTACACTAAAAGTTCCATTGCTATTTTTGATGCTTTTATTAGTTGTTGGGATGAAAAATACCGCAGCAATTTAATTCGGCCAGAAACACTGATTAATAAATATATTGATAACTCTTGGACTCCTTTGTTGCAAACACCTCCTTTTCCTGAATATACAAGTGGACATTCAGTGGTTTCAGGAGCTTCAGCTGAAGTATTAACTACGATTTTTGGCGATAATTTTGCCTTTGAAGACACAACTGAACTTCAATTTGGATTGCCTGTACGTAGTTTTACCTCGTTTAGAAACGCCGCAAAAGAAGCCGCTATTAGTAGAATTTATGGCGGAATTCATTACAATTCGGCTGTACAAAACGGGCTTTCTCAAGGAGTTTTGTTAGGGAAAT
>JANQTK010000155.1 GCA_030731695.1 Polaribacter sp. | reverse complement strand
GCTCTGTAACAAAAAACACGTTCTGTGTCAATAACATGCTGCATCACTTCTTTTACAGTCCATTTTCCAGTTTCATAGGCATAAAGCTGTTTTTCTGAAGAAATATCTGAAAGTGCAGCTTCAAAATCGGATTGAGAAAGTGCAAGATTCTCCACAATCGGTTTTCCGTTTTTTTCGATTTGCTGAATGTAGTTTTTATAATACGGTGCGTATTCGTTTTCTGGAATCATGGTTTTGATTGTTATTTTTTCTAATGACGAAAATACTGATTTTTTTATCATTAAAATAGACACTATTTTTGCGCTGGATAACCAAACCTACAGTTGTTGTTTTTTAAACTCATTGCCCGAATTCAATTTTTACTAACTTCCACCAATCAACATGGGGTACATTCGCCTTTTGTATTTGATTTTGTAACCAAAGGATTGTATCAAAAATCGCTGAAATTAATTGCTACAAATGACTTTTTAGCATCCCAAAAACTTCGCAAAAAAGAACAGAAAATCCTTGCTAAAATTACTGCTTATTTCGGTGTTGAATCTATTGTTACTTCTGTAAATGAGTTAGAAATTACTTCAAGTAACTCCTATAAAATATTGTTTGTAAATACTATAGATAATTTTAATTTTGATATACTTCCCGTTAATACTTCCAAACTTATTGTAGTGCTTCATGGAATTCACGACAACAAAGCTACCCAAGAAAAATGGGGGCAACTTTGTACATATACAAAAGCAACAGTGACGATTGATTTGTTTTATTTCGGATTGATTTTCTTTAGAGAAGCACAAGCTAAGGAACATTTTAAAATTAGAGTTTAATCCATTGCATGTACTTATTTTATTAAAAAGCAAAATAGTTTTTTTGCCACGAATTCACAGATTTTAATTAATTCAAAGTATAAAATTGTTTTCATCTTTGATGAAAATTCAATTTTAATGAATTTATAGTAATAAAATATTCGTGAATTTGTGGCAAATTAATTTTAAAATTCAATTACACCCAACAGGTTAGAGTTTAACACTTTTTTAGTGAACAATCTTTGTAACTTTACGGCTTTTAATTTTCAATAAAATCAAATGAAAATATATACAAAAACGGGTGATGAAGGGACTACTGCACTTTTTGGCGGCACAAGAGTTCATAAAAATAATTTGCGTATTGAAAGTTATGGTACTGTTGATGAATTGAATGCCTATATTGGGTTGATCAAAGACCAAGAAATCAGTCAAGATGTCAAAAAATCTTTGTTAAAAATTCAACACGATTTATTTACGTTAGGTGCTATGTTGGCAACGCCACCAGAAAAGGAAACTCTGAAAAATGGGAGTGAACGACTGAATATTCCTAAAATTGATGCAGCATCTATTGTATTTTTAGAAAACGAAATTGATCAAATGGAAACTACCTTACCGCAAATGACACATTTTATTTTGCCTGGTGGTCACACTACTGTGTCATTCTGTCACATTGCACGATGTGTTTGCAGACGCGCTGAGCGTTTAACAGTAGCATTGCACGAAGAAGAGCCCTTTACCCATACTATTTTAATGTATTTAAACCGACTTTCTGACTATCTTTTTGTGTTGGCACGAAAGTTGTCTCAAGACCTATCAATAGCGGAAATCAAATGGATTCCAGAAAAATTATAGCACGTTCTTTTTTTATTATATTATATTTCTTAAAAAAGACTTGCGTAATTGAGTAAAAAAATTATTTTTGCACAAAATTAAACGATAAGAAATGTATTGGACATTAGAATTAGCATCTTATTTAGCAGATGCACCTTGGCCAGCAACCAAAGACGAATTAATAGATTATGCCATTAGAACTGGTGCGCCTTTGGAGGTTGTAGAAAATTTACAAGATATTGAGGATGAGGAAGAGCCTTACGATTCTATCATTGAGATTTGGCCAGATTATCCTTCTGAAGAAGATTATCTTTGGAATGAGGATGAATATTAAATCATAAAAACAAAGTCTCTCAAGAGGCTTTTTTTTTGTTGTATAACAAACAAGATACACCATTTTTCAGGAAACTTTTTCCTGAACTATAAACATAAAATTCAGCCAAGTATTTTGCTGAACTAAAACACTCGAAATGAATATTTTAAATACCTTCATCAAACTTTTTGTAGGAGACAAACAACAAAAAGACTTAAAAGTTTTACAACCCATTATTGATAATGTAAAGAAGTTCGAAGCCGAAATTTCGAAACTTTCTCACGATGCTTTGCGTGCAAAAACGCACGAATTTAAAGAAAGGATTGCTACTGCTACTAAAGAATTTGAAGAGAAAATCAATAGTTTAGAACAAGAAGCCACACTGGCAACGATTGATCGTCAAGAAGAAATTTACACGGAAATTGATGCTTTGAAAGATGCGTCTTACAAGGCTTCAGAAGAAGTTTTAGCTGCTATCATGCCTGAAGCGTTTGCTGTTGTAAAAGAAACTGCGATTCGTTTTGTAAACAACGAAGAAATTGAAGTGACTGCTACTCCTTTTGACAGAGAACTGTCTGCCATTAGAAAACACATCACTCTTGAAAATGACAAAGCCTATTGGGCAAATTCTTGGGATGCTGCAGGGAAACCTGTTACTTGGGATATGGTTCATTATGATGTGCAGTTGATTGGTGGCTCTGTATTGCATCAAGGAAAAATTGCTGAAATGATGACTGGTGAAGGAAAAACGTTGGTTTCTACCTTGCCTGTATATCTAAATGCATTGTCAGGAAAAGGGGTTCACGTGGTTACTGTGAACGATTATTTGGCAAAACGTGATAGCGCTTGGATGGGACCTATTTTTGAGTTTCACGGACTTTCTACGGATTGTATCGATTATCATCAACCAAACTCTGATGCGCGAAGAAAAGCGTACAATGCGGATATTACCTACGGAACAAACAACGAATTTGGTTTCGATTATTTGCGTGATAATATGGCTAGCTCTAAAGATGATTTGGTGCAAAGAGCCCCTAATTATGCCATTATTGATGAAGTAGATTCGGTATTGATTGATGATGCAAGAACGCCTTTGATTATTTCAGGTCCTGTGCCTCAAGGAGACAGACACGAATTTAACGAACTAAAACCTTTGGTAGCTGATTTGGTGGATTTGCAACGCAAACATTTGCTTGGTGTTTTGGCAGAAGCCAAAAAATTAATTGCAGAAGGAAAAGACAAAGAAGGCGGATTTTTATTGTTAAGAGTGTATAGAGGTTTGCCTAAAAACAAGGCGTTGATTAAGTTTTTATCGCAAGAAGGGGTAAAACAATTGTTGCAAAAAACCGAAAATCACTACATGCAAGACAACAACAAATTGATGCCAGAAGTGGACGAAGATTTGTTATTTGTGGTAGAAGAAAAAAACAATCAAATTGATTTGACTGATAAAGGAATTGCACATTTATCGGAAATTACAAAAAACGATAATTTCTTTGTATTGCCAGATATTGGTGTAAAAGTGGGTGAAATTGATCAATCTATTGCTACTGCCGAAGAAAAAGCGTCGTTAAAAGAAGAATTGTACCGCGATTTTAGTATAAAAAGTGAGCGTATTCACACCATGAATCAATTGTTGAAAGCCTACACCGTTTTTGAAAAAGACGTTGAATATGTAGTGATGGAAAACAAAGTGATGATTGTTGATGAGCAAACAGGTCGTATCATGGATGGCCGTCGTTATTCAGACGGATTGCATCAAGCGATTGAAGCGAAAGAAAATGTAAAAATTGAAGACGCAACTCAAACTTTTGCTACGGTTACTTTGCAAAACTACTTTAGAATGTATCGCAAATTGGCTGGTATGACTGGTACTGCTGTAACTGAAGCTGGCGAATTTTGGGAAATCTATAAGTTGGATGTTGTTGAAATACCTACCAACAAACCTGTAACTAGAGAAGATAAAGAAGATTTGGTGTACAAAACTTCTCGTGAAAAATACAACGCTGTTATTGAAGATATCGTGAAATTGGTTTCGGAAAAAAGACCGGTTTTGGTAGGAACAACTTCGGTTGAAATATCGGAATTGTTAGGAAGAATGTTGCAAATGCGCAAAATTCCACACAATATTTTAAATGCCAAATTGCACAAACGCGAGGCTGATATTGTTGCAGAAGCAGGAAAACCAGGTGTGGTAACCATTGCAACCAATATGGCAGGACGTGGAACAGACATTAAACTAACGGAAGATGTAAAAAAAGCAGGTGGTTTGGCAATTATTGGTACAGAACGCCATGACTCAAGACGTGTTGACAGACAGTTGCGTGGACGTGCAGGTCGTCAAGGAGATGTGGGTTCATCGCAATTTTATGTAGCGTTGGATGACAACTTGATGCGTTTGTTTGGATCGGACAGAATTGCCAAAATGATGGACAGAATGGGCTTGAAAGAAGGCGAAGTGATTCAGCATTCCATGATTACCAAATCCATAGAACGTGCACAGAAAAAAGTAGAAGAAAACAACTTTGGCATTCGTAAACGTTTGTTAGAGTATGATGATATTATGAATGCTCAACGTGAATTTGTGTATCAAAGAAGACGCAATGCGTTGGATGGTAAACGTTTGCAAGTAGATATTGCCAACATGATTTATGATACTTGCGAATCGATTGTTGCTAAAAACAAAGCTGTAAAAGATTTTCAGAATTTTGAATTTGAATTGATTCGTTTTTCATCGATGACTTCTC
>JANQTK010000154.1 GCA_030731695.1 Polaribacter sp. | reverse complement strand
TCTTCTGATTTTTTTCCTTCAGGGATTTTTGCCCACACAAACAATCCTGTGGAATCTTTTTGATACGTACACTCTAATTTATCTGCCAATTCCCAAATCAATTTTCGGCGTTCTTCGTAAATAACATTTTGTGATTCAAACCAATCATTACTCAATTCCAACGCTTTGATGGCTCCTTTTTGAATGCCATAAAACATTCCAGAATCCATATTGCTTTTTACTTTTAGAACTTCATTAATATAGCTTGCTTTTCCTAAAACCATGCCTACTCTCCAGCCAGCCATATTAAACGTTTTACTTAAGGAATTCAACTCTAAAGCTACCTCTTTTGCTCCTTCCACTTTTAAAATACTCATTGGATTTTTGTTCAATACAAAACTGTATGGATTGTCATTGATAATGAGAATTTGATGTTTTTTTCCAAAAGCAACTAACTTTTCCAAAGTTTCAAAAGTAGCATTGCTTCCTGTTGGCATGTGTGGATAATTTACCCACATGATTTTTACATTCGATAAATCCTGTTCTTCTAATTCCTCAAAATTGGGTTGCCAATCATTTTTTTCATCCAAATTGTAAAAAACAGGTGTTGCACCAATTAAATTTGTTACAGAAGTGTAGGTTGGATAGCCAGGATTTGGAATCAAAACACCATCACCTTCGTTTAAAAAAGCCATTGAAATATGCATAATTCCCTCTTTGCTTCCCATCAAAGGCAAGATTTCGTTTTCGGGATTTGCAGTTACTTGGTACTTATTCTTATAAAAATCTGCCATGGCTTTTCGCAACTCTGGCAAACCTTGATAGGATTGATATTTATGAGCACCAGCATCAGTCATACTTTGAGAAATTGCTTCTAAAACAGCTGTTGGAGGTTGCAAATCTGGACTTCCAATTCCCATATTGATCACAGGTTTTCCTGCCAATTGCAAATTGCGAACTTCTCTCAATTTTTGAGAGAAATAGTATTCTTGAACGGTATCTAATCTTTTGGCTGCTGCAATCATATAGTTTCTTATTTTTCTTGAAATGGATTCAAATTAGGCTGTGGCCTGCCGTTTTTATAAACTCCTAGTACTTTAAAATTTTCTGCCATTATCGCAATTAACGAAATGGCTTTTTGATAGTCTTTATAATCATCAAAGGTAACATCCACAAAAAAAGAATATTTCCAAGGAGTTTCAATGACTGGTAAAGATTGAATCTTGGTCAAGTTCATTTTGCAGTCGCTCATCGCATTTAAAATCGCAGCCAAACTGCCTCTTTTATGACTCAACTGAAATTTAATGGATGCTTTGTTGCAGGCTTCATCAATCGCTGGTTCATCCGTTTGGACAATTACAAAACGAGTTGCATTGTCTTTAATCGTTTGGATATCATCTGCTAAAATATCCAATCCAAAGATTTCAGCAGCAATTTTTGGTGCAATTGCAGCGATTCCATGTAAATTATTTTTTGCGATTCTTTTCGCAACTTCTGCAGTATCAACATCTTCTACCATTTTGACATGCGGATACTTTTTAAAAAATTCCTTGCATTGTAACAATGCCATTGGATGTGACCATACTTCTTGAATATCATTAATCTGTTGACCTTTTAACGCCATCAAATGGTGGTGAATATTTAAATATTCTTCGCCAACAATGTGTAAATTATTTTTATCGATCAATGCGTAATTCGGAATGATAGAACCTGCAATCGTATTTTCTAAAGCCATGATGCCAATATGAGCAGATTCATCTAACAAGCTATCTACCAAATTGTCAAAAGACATGCACTCTTTCAAAGGAATATCTTCTCCATAAAAGTCTTGTGCAACTTTGTGATGATTGGAGCCTTTTGCTCCTTGTATGGCTATAATTTTATTCATATTAGGTCTAAAAAAAAAGCCTCGAAAACTTCGAGACTTTATATTTTATGTATTTTTAGTTTTAACAACACACAAAGTCTCTGCTTTTATTGTAAAAATAAAAGTAAAAATAGAAACCTGTCCAAGTGTTGTGTAACATCTCTTTTCGTTTTTTTGAGCAACAAATCTAACTATTAAATTCAAAATTGCAAATAATAAGCAAAAACTTTCAAAACTTTTATCAAATAGTTACTTTTCATTTATTTCAATACTTAAAAATCAACAAATAAATTGTTTTATTGCATATAATTAAATTTTTAGCAAAGAAAAGTATTGCTCCTATTAGTTATTATATCAAATCTCTCAACCTTTTTGCAGCAATTTCGGCAGTAATATCTCTTTGTGGTGAGCCAAACATCTCATAACCAACCATAAATTTCTTAACAGTAGCACTTCGTAACAAAGGCGGATAAAAACTCATATGCCAATGCCAATGTTCATTTTCTTCGCCATTTGTAGGTGCTTGATGAATACCACTTGAATACGGAAATGAGGTATTGAACAACTTATCATAAGTACTTGTAATGACTGCAATAGCTTCCGCAAAATTGGTTGCTCCTGATTCTGATAATTGCGTAATATTTTGTTGCGCTTTTTTAGGTGCAATCATAGCTTCAAAAGGCCAAACAGCCCAAAAAGGAATCAATACCACAAAATCATCATTTTCAAAAATGATGCGTTCTTTCGCCGCTAACTCCTGCTTTAAATACGTTTCTAACAAGCTTTTTTGATGCGACGCAAAATAGATTCGTTGTTGTACCTCTTTCTTTTCAACTTCGTTTGGCAAGGTAGATTGACTCCAAATTTGTCCATGAGGATGTGGATTGCTACATCCCATAACCGCTCCTTTGTTTTCAAAAATTTGAACATAATTGATCATTTCATGAGCACCTAATTCCACATATTCTTTCTGCCAAGCATTCACTACTTTTTTGATTTCAGCAACCGACATTTCTGCCAAACTCTTAGAATGATCAGGACTAAAACAAATTACTTTGCAAATCCCAGTTTCGCTTTGCGCTCTGAACAATCCGTCATTGACAGCAAAAGTGGGAGAATCACTTTGCAAAGCTGCAAAATCATTATCAAATACAAAAACATCTTGATAATCTGGATTTTGCTCACCATTTGCACGTGTATTTGTAGCGCATAAGTAACAAGTTGGGTCGTACGCAGGTCTTTTTTCTTTGGATATTTCTTCGTTTTGACCTTGCCAAGGTCTTTTGGCTCTGTGAGGTGAAACCAACACCCATTCTCCAGTAAGAATGTTGAGTCTTTTATGAGAATAATCTTGTAAATGTGTGTTTTCCATAATTTGATACGATTGGTTGTTATTCTACGATATGTGTCCCGTCTGAAAGTGCTACAAAATAGACAGAACATTCTTTATTAAACTTGTTTTTGTAAGCTTTTGAGGCTGTTTCTGCAAAAGTTGCAGCCTCTGATTTTGCTACTAAATTGATGGTACAACCTCCAAAACCTCCACCCATCATTCTTGCTCCTAACACTTTTTTATTCTTTTTTGCTTGGGCAACTAAAAAATCCAACTCTTCACAACTCACTTTGTATTGATGTTGCAATCCGCTATGAGAGGCATAAATCAATGCGCCTAACGTTTCCAAATCATTTTTTTCAATAGCTCTTGCCGCTTTTTGAGTTCGTTCTATTTCTTGAATCACATACAATGCTTTTTGGTAATTTTCGGGTGTAATTTTATCAATCACTTTTTCTAAATCTTCTTCAGTTGCTTCGCGCAAAGTGTCTACTTTTAACAAAGCTGCTACACTTTCGCAGGCTGAGCGTCTGTCATTATAAGCGCTATCAGACAAGCTGTGTTTTACATTGGTGTTGATTAACATCAACTGATGGTCTTTAAAATCAATTTCGTATGATTTGGATTCAACAGTTCTACAATCCAACAATAATGCGTTGTTTTTAATTCCAAACATACTGGCATATTGATCCATAATGCCACATTTTACACCCACATAATTGTGTTCTGCTTTTTGTGAAATCAGAATCATTTCTTTTTTGGTCAATCCTAAATCAAACAATTCATTCAAACCAAAAACAACGCTATTTTCTAAAGCTGCAGAGGATGACATTCCTGCGCCTGCTGGAATATTTCCTTTAAAAACAATGTTGAAATCACCAATAACTTTATTTCTATTTTGAATTTCGGCAACAACACCAAAAACATAATTTTCCCAACTTCCTTCTTTGGATGGTTTTAATTTATCCAATTCAAATTCAATAGTGCTATCTAAATCCAACGCAATAGCAGTTGAATTACCTGAATTGCTTTTTTGAATGGCTGCTGCAATTCCTTTATCAACAGCTGCTGGAAATACAAATCCTCCATTATAATCGGTATGTTCGCCAATAATATTGATTCTTCCTGGCGAAAAAATAACAATTGGCTCTGAATGGAAAATCGATTTGAATTTTGAAGTTACTTCGTTGATTAGCTCCTTACTCATAATAGTTTGTTTTTTAGTTGATTGATAAATTCCAAGTGATTTCGTAGGATTTTGTTGGCGCTAAAACTTGCAACCCAATATGATTATTAAAACTATTTGAAATCCCTGTCATGGGTTCAATAGCAATGAGTGTTTTGTGAGGTGGTGTGTACATTTGCAAATAATTCTGAGCAACATCCGAAGTAATTTTTAGCTGATATGATGGGGTAATGAATTCAATTTTATCATCATCCATCACAAAACAATCGTCTAATTGCTTGTTTTTAAGAACAAATTCTTCCTCATTTTCATACGGAATCAATTCTTTCGTAATCAGTTTTTC
>JANQTK010000153.1:2511-4709 GCA_030731695.1 Polaribacter sp. | reverse complement strand
GGTGGAGCAATTCCTGTAATTGTAGAAGATGATTATGATGTGTGGTTTAATGATTTAACTGGGCGTTATATTTTAATTCCTTTAAACTTATAATTTCAACTTAATTTAAACGATAAAAAATGAATAATTTTATAAAAAAATTAAGCTATTTAATACTCTCTTTCACCTTATTACTAGGTTCTTGTGATGTAGAAGACAGCTTAACAATTACAAGTCCAGAACCTGAATTTGTATTAAACACACCAGGGATAAGCACTATTTTCTTAAATTTTGCTTTACCAAACAATCCTGCATTTACAATCAACTGGAAAGACGATGTGAATACTGGAGCTACTTACACTATTCAAATGTCTTTGGAACCAGAATTTGCAAATCCTACAACATTAGGAACTACGAATACTGCCAACTTTTCAATGAGTGTAAATGATTTCAATACAGTATTAAATAGCCTAAATGTTACTTCTTTTACAAACACTGCAGTTTATATGCGAGTTTCTACTGGAAGTAGTTTTTCAAATGTTATTTTATTCCAAGTTTCTAAATTTGCTGTTCAATTACCCGTATTTACAAGTCCAAGTGCTAATGCTGCATTCGTGCTTTCTGATGTAAATCCTGATGCAATTATTTCAACTGTAACTTGGGATGATCCAGAAATTACATCTGTAAGTACTGTTGCTGTAACTTATCAATTACAAATGGCAGAAGCAGGAACTAATTTTGCAGTAGTTGCAAACTTAGGAGAAACTGCAAATAAAACTATTGATTTAACTCATGGAGCTTTAAATACAGCTGTTTTAGATAATAACGGAGTTGCTGGAACTGTTGCAAATTTTGAATTCAGAATTCGTGCAACTGCTAAAACTGCTTCTGGAGATTTATTCAGAACTTCTGAAACATTAACGCTTTCAATCACTCCTTACGATGTTGCCTTACCTCCTGCTTTGTATGTAGTTGGTGCTGGTGCTGTTGATGCTGGTTGGGGATGGTCATCACCAGTTGAATTATTATTACAAGGAAAAAAATGGTCTGGAAACATCAATTTATCTCCTGATAACGGTGGAAACTTCCGTTTCTTTACAGACAAAGCATTAGAATGGGGATCACCAAGCTACAATTTCCCATACTTTACTGACAGAGGATATACAATTGACAGTAATTTTGAGAACGCAAATGATGGTGATAGTAACTTCCGTTTCATAGGAACAGCTGGTGCTTATTTCTTAACTATTGACACACAAACTAAAACAATTACTTTAGGCCCTGCAATTGTAGGTCCAAACTGTAACTTTGATCAGTTGTGGGTTGTTGGTGCTGGTGCTGTTGATGCTGGTTGGGGATGGTCTTCTCCAGTAAAAATTACATGTACTGGAACTGGAAAATATGAAGGAAACATCAAATTAACAAATGATGCTTTTAGATTTTTCTCTGACAGAACTTTAGAATGGGGTTCACCTAGTTTTAATTATCCACATTATGCAAATAATGGTTATACTATAGACGCTAGATTGGAAAATGCGAATGATGGTGATAGTAATTTTAAGTTTAACGGAACTCCTGGTGAATATGGTTTAACTATAGACGATATTAATAAAACAATAACATTAAGTGCCCCAATTAAACTATGCGAATTTGACCAACTTTGGTTAGTAGGTGCTGGAGTTCCTGACGCTGGTTGGGGATGGGGTTCACCTGTTGTATTACCTTGTACTGGTTCAGGAATCTATTCTGGTTCCGTAAGATTTGCGAATGATGCATTCCGTTTTTTCACAGACAGAACATTAGAATGGGGATCACCAAGTTATAATTTCCCTTATTTCTCAAACGAAGGTTACACTATTGATGCAAATTTTGAAAATGCAAATGATGGTGATAGCAATGTACGTTTTGTTGGTACGCCAGGAACCTATACATTAACTATAAATACAGTCACAAAAACAATCACTTTAAATTAAGCTTTAATATTTAAAAAGGCTATACAAATGAATTTGTATAGCCTTTTTATTTTAAAAAAATCTTATGAGGAAAAAACTACTTTTTATTACACTTCTTTTTATTTCTTTATTTACAAAAGCACAAGTTACTCTCAATGTAAGTGCTATTGAAGTTGATAAACCTGTTACAATTACTGTTGATATTAATAGTACACAAAGCAACTGTAATGGTTTAAGCAATCCTGCAAAAGTATATATGCATGCTGG
>JANQTK010000153.1:0-2411 GCA_030731695.1 Polaribacter sp. | reverse complement strand
AGCTCAGGACAAAATTTATCTTTAACTGCTCAAATCGATTTTCAAGGTTCAACAACTGTTCAAGGCAGAATTGAAGTTTTTTTAAATGATGTTTCTGTAGCAACCTCAACTTGTGGATTTCCTAATTGTAATGCTACCATTACCAATATCACTCAAGGAGGCACAGTAAGAGTTGTAGGAACTCCACCAAACTCAACTGAAACCGGACAAGCAAGCTTTCAAATTATTTTAGTACCAACTGTAATCCAAGAAGCTATGCCAAATGGTTTGGTTGATGGCATCAATTATCATGCTGATGCAACAAAAGCAACATTGGTATTAACTGCACCAGGGAAAGATTTTATTGAAGTAGCAGGAAGTTTCAATAACTACACTCCTACTGCAGCCCATGTTATGAAACGTGATCCAAGCACAGGAAAATTTTGGTTAGAAATTAGCAACTTAACATCTGGTAAAATAGAAACTTATCAATATTGGGTGTATGATCAAACACCAGTTGCAAATTCTCCATCAATCGTAAAAACGGCTGATCCTTTTTCAACATTGGTATTATCACCTTTTGATGACCCTTATATTTCAAACACAACATATCCAAATTTACCAACATATCCCTCTGGTCAACAAAGAGAAGTAACCGTTTTACAAACAGGAAAAACTCCTTATAATTGGACAGTTACCAACTTTCAAAAACCAAAAAAAGAAGACTTGGTAGTGTATGAAGTGTTAATAAGAGATTTTGATGCCGATAGAAATTATCAAGATTTAATTGATAGAATTAGTTATTTCAAAAACTTAAATGTAAATGCCATTCAATTAATGCCAGTAATGGAATTTGAAGGAAATGAAAGCTGGGGTTATAATACTTCATTTCACATGGCTTTAGACAAATTTTATGGTACTGAAGACAAATTCAAGGAGTTTATTGATGTATGTCATCAAAACGGAATTGCTGTTATTTTGGATGTGGCATTGAATCATGCTTTTGGAAGAAATCCTATGGCTCGTATGTGGATGAATGATCCAGATAACGATGGTTGGGGAGATCCAAGTAGCGATAATCCTTATTTCAATCAAACTGCTAGACACAGTTATAATGTTGGTAGTGACTTTAATCATCAAAGTGCCTTAACACAAGAATATACCAAAAGAGTTGTAAAACACTGGATTGAAGATTTTAAAATTGATGGATTTCGTTGGGATTTAACGAAAGGTTTTACGCAAAATTGTTCAGGTAGTGATGATGGTTGTACCAATGGCTATCAACAAGACAGAGTTGATATTTTAAAACAATATGCTGATTATTCTTGGTCTTTAGATACCAATCACTATGTAATTTTTGAACATTTAGGGGAACAAAATGAAGAAAAAGAATGGGCAAATTATCGTTATAACGAAGGTAAAGGAGTGATGTTGTGGGGAAAAATGACTGATCCTTATAGCCAATTAATTATGGGATTTAGCGCAAATTCGAATATTGGTGGTATTGGTCACAAATCTCGCTCGCAATTTAATGGACCAAGATTAATTGGTTATCCAGAAAGTCATGATGAAGAGAGAATTATGTATAGAGCTTTAACTTTTGGAAATAACGCTATTTCTGGTCACAATGTGAGAGATGTAAACACTGCTTTGTCTAGAATGTCAGCAATTGGTGCTGTGAGTTTAACAGTTCCTGGCCCAAAAATGATTTGGCATTTTGCTGCTTTAGGCATGGATATCTCCATTTTTGCTTGTAATAATGGTACTGTAAATGAACCAGGTGGAACAGATGGCGATTGCAAATTAGACACCAAACAACAACCTCAATGGACAGATAACTGGATGTCAATTCCTGCAAGAAAGAAAATTTATGACGATTGGGCTAGAATGAATTTATTAAAAATTAACGAACCTGTTTTTGAAGGAGATTATACAATTACTTCAGGTTCTTTAACCCCAAGAATTGATATTTACGACACCAATATTCCTGAAACAGGACTGAGAAATGTAGTTATTTTAGCCAATTTTGATGTTGTGCAACAAACCGTAAACACCAATTTTCCATTGGCTGGGGCTTGGGTTGATTTGATGGATGCAACAAACAACACAACTTATTCTGCAAGTACAATTACATTACAACCAGGTCAATTCAGAATCTTTGGTAATAAAGCTGCAACCTTATCAAATGACGACATTTCATTAGAAAAAACTCCCCTACAACTGTATCCAAATCCAACTTCTAGTACTTTTTCTTTATCAAAAGAAGTGCAAAAAGTAAGTGTTTTTGACATTACAGGAAAGCAAGTAAAACAGTTTTCGAACACTACAATTAAAAACAATGTGTTTTCGATAACTGATTTAAACACCGGAATTTATTTTGTGCGAATCCAAGAAAATTCAAACAACATAGAAACCAAAAAACTAATTATTAA
>JANQTK010000152.1:1865-4719 GCA_030731695.1 Polaribacter sp. | reverse complement strand
TCAGGAGCAAGTTTGGGAGTTGCTTTACTATTATTAGGTTCAAGTCTTTTTGGAGGAGTGTTACTTTCAGCAACATTCACACATTGGACGTTGCCAATTGCAGCAAGTTTGGGCGCTTTTTTAGTATTATCGGCTGTGATTATCACTGCAAATAGTGTGCGAAATACCATGTCTATTTTGATTATTGGATTGATGTTTGGTAGTTTTGCCTCTGCAATTATCAGTGTTTTGTCTTACTTTAGTGAAGCAACAAAATTGCAACAATTTCTTTTTTGGAGTTTTGGAAGTTTAGGAAATTTAAGTTGGAATGAATTGCTAGTTTTTGGTGTTTTTTATGTAATTGCCATGTGTGGAATTATTCCAATTTTAAAATCTTTAAATAGTTTGCTTTTAGGTGAAAACTATGCAAAAAGTTTGGGAATTCCGATTCAAAAAAGCAGAAACATTATATTACTAATTACAAGTTTATTGACAGGAGTAATCACCGCATTTTCAGGTCCAATTGCTTTTGTTGGCCTAGCTGTACCTCATATAGCACGTATGTTTTTTTCAACTTCTAATCACAAAATATTGTTGCCAGCAACTGCTTTGATTGGCGCAATTGTATTGCTTCTTTGCGATATCATTGCACAATTACCAACAAGTGAATATACACTTCCCATCAATGCCATTACCTCACTTTTTGGAGCTCCAATAGTGATTTGGTTACTCATCAGAAAAAAGAAACTTTTTGTGTAAGATGAAACAGCAAGAAAGCCAACATATTTTAGTTACTGAGGATTTAACGATTGGATATTCATCCAAAAAAACCACAAAAATTGTTGCTGAACATCTTCATTTCCATTTAAAAAAAGGAACATTTGTTTCACTTTTAGGTAAGAATGGTATTGGAAAATCAACCTTTTTAAGAACCTTGTCAAACGTTCAAAAACCTCTACTTGGCAATATTTTCATCGATCAAAAAAACTTAACTCATTTTAGCAATCAACAATTGGCAGCTAGTATTAGTTTGGTACTTACGGAACGTTTGCCAGAAAGTCAATTGACTGTTTTTGAATTGGTTGCGCTAGGTAGACAACCTTATACAAATTGGGTTGATCATTTAACTACTTTTGATATTGAAAAAATTGAAACTGCAATGTCACTTACAGAAATTACTCATTTATCAACACTAAGATATTATGAATTGAGTGATGGACAATTGCAACGAGTTTTGATAGCAAGAGCACTTGCACAAGATACACCATTGATTATTTTAGACGAGCCAACAGCACATTTAGATCTGCATCATACATTACAAATTTTTAAAGTTTTGAAAAAGTTGGTTGCAGAAACCTCAAAAACCATTTTGATTTCCACGCACGAAGTAAATTTAGCCATCAAGTTTACGGATGAGATTGCATTGATGACAGAAAATTCATTTCATCAAGACACACCTGAAAAATTGATTGAAAACAATCTCTTTGATGCACTTTTTTCAGATGAAATGATTCGTTTTGACAAAAACTTAATGCAATTTGTGATGAAGTAATATCTCATCATTTTTATAAATTATTTCCTTAAATTTTGATTTTAAGAAGCGTTATTTTATCAAAAAAATAACTCTAAAATCATCCATTTTTGATACACTTCTGAGAATCAATACACTTACAAAAAAGCACCAAAAATTGAAAAACTGAGGGATTCCTAATAATAATGCAGTATCAGAAATTATCTATATCAGAGATTTAATTTAATTAGACATAATTTAATAAATAAACTAAAATAAATACATTTATTGTATTATTAATAATTTGTAGCAACATATTAAATTGTATTAGTAATATTTTAACAAATTAAGATAAAGTAGTTTTTTATATTTGTTAAAGTAAAATAAGCTAACGTAAAGCACTATAATTATGAGAAAATTAGGAATTATTTGTTTGATGTTTTTCGCAGGAAGCGCCTTTGCTCAGCAACGTGTAACTGGGCCTGAGGCTAAAAACACAAACGTGTGGGAATTGAAAAGAACTGCTACAGTTCTAAACATAAAAGGTGTTGCAACCCCTCAATTAAAATCACCAGAACTTAAAAATTTAAGTATTTGGCAACGAGAAATAACATCCGATTTAAAAGTAGTTATTGGAAATCGAAAAATGCATGATTTGCAAGGTCCAAGAAGAAAAAATTACAAACCTTGGCAAAAATAAAAACCAAAAAGAGTTGCGAAAGCAGCTCTTTTTGGTTTTCATAATTTATGGAAATCTTAAATTGGAAAAATTATCAAAAAACAAAAAACTTAACAGTTTCCCAAAAATTAAAAATCGAAAATCGGATTTCATTTCTTTTTTCCTACATTTGAAAAATAATAAATAATCCATAATCTATTAAAGATTTCATTTATGAAAAAAATACTTTTTCTTGCTGGCGCATTGGCAATTTATGCTTGTGGAGCTAACAAAAACACTGCTGAAGACAGCAACATAGACCAAGCTTCCAAATATGCATCAACCATTACTGCTAAAGAATTGGGAACACACCTTTTTACGTATGCTTCAGATGAATTTGAAGGAAGAAACACAGGTGAACCTGGTCAAAAAAAAGCAGTTGAATACCTAAAAAACTTTTATGTAAGTCAAGGAATTCCTTCACCTATTTCAAGTGATGATTATTTTCAAGAAGTTCCTGCTGAGTTTTTAAACAAACGCAAAAGACAGGTTCCTTTAAAAGACTCTGAAAATGTGGTTGCTTTTATCAAAGGATCTGAAAAACCTGATGAAATTATTGTGATCTCAGCACATTTAGATCACGAAGGAATTAAAGATGGTGAAATTTACAATGGTGCAGATGATGATGGTTCAGGAACTGTGGCTTT
>JANQTK010000152.1:0-1765 GCA_030731695.1 Polaribacter sp. | reverse complement strand
GACAAATTAAGTACAGAATTGCATACTTTATCTGAAGAAATCAATACTAAATACACCAAAATTAATTTGGATTATAAATACAATGATGAAAACGATCCAAACCGTTTTTATTATCGTTCTGACCATTATAACTTTGCAAAGCACAATATTCCGATTATTTTTTACTTTAACGGAACTCATGCAGACTACCACAGACCAACAGACACTCCTGACAAAATCAACTACGAATTGTTAGAAAACAGAGCTCGTTTGGTTTTTCACACAGCTTGGGAGGTTGCAAATAAAGAAACTAGAATTATTGCTGACAAAGCAGTGAAAAAATAAATTATCTGTTACTGTTTTAAAACAAAATTTAAAAACCGAGTTTAACTCGGTTTTTTTTATTTTTAAAATTGGTGAACTATTATTTTTAAATATAAATACGATTGAAAAAGTTTCTAAACATTTTAACAATCAACTTAACTTCTTTCCTCTAACATGGGTACAAAAGCAAAATCGCCCAATTCGTGTTTTTCAAATTCTTTATTGGATTTGCGAATAAACAAGGTCATGATTTGTTTTTGATCTCCCACAGGAATCAAAAGCATTCCTCCTACTTTTAGTTGAGCCATTAAGGGTTTTGGGACAAAAGGCGCTCCTGCTGTCACAATAATTTTATCGAAAGGAGCTTCTTCTGGCAAGCCTTTATAACCATCACCAAATATAAATTTCTTAGGATAATAACCTAGTTTTGGTAAAAACAAAGAGGTTTTTTTGAATAATTCTTTTTGTCTTTCAATAGTATACACTATTGCTTTCATTTCTAACAAAACCGCGGTTTGATACCCTGAGCCCGTGCCAATTTCCAATATTTTATCTCCTTTACTAACTTGCAAGGTTTGCGATTGAAAAGCCACTGTGTAGGGTTGAGAAATAGTTTGCTCTGCTGCTATTGGAAACGCTTTGTCTTGATAAGCATGATCTTCAAAACTCGAGTCTATAAATAAATGTCTAGGAATAGAGCGAATAGCATCCAACACTTTTTCATCAGTAATTCCTTTGTTTATTAAAACGCTAGCTAATTGATTGCGTAGTCCTTGGTGTTTTGCAGTATCTCTCAAAATCATGTTCATTTACGAAAGCTAAAAATAGGAATATTTTTATTTAAATTCTCATAAAATTGTATCTTTGTTTTTCCCGAATTCTCGGGACTAACTAATGGTAGATTTTTAATAAAATCATAAAAATATCTGGAAAGTATGTTGAAAGTTGGAGTTTTAGGTGCTGGTCATCTAGGTAAAATTCATTTGCGTTTATTGCAACAATCTGAAAAATATGAGTTGGTAGGTTTTTACGATCCATCTCCTGAAAACACTGCAAAAGTAGTTGCTGAGTTTGGTTATAAATCGTTTAATTCAGTGGATGAATTGATTGATGCTGTTGAAGTTGTAGACATTGTTACTCCTACACTTTCACATTTTGATTGTGCTAAAAAAGCCATTGAAAAAGGCTGTCATATTTTTGTGGAAAAACCTATAGCAAAAACAGTTATAGAAGCAGAAGCTATAAAAACATTGGCAAGTCAATATCATGTATTGGGACAAGTTGGGCATGTAGAGCGATTCAATCCTGCATTTTTAGCAGTAAAAGACAAAATAAACAACCCAATGTTTATTGAAACACACAGGTTGGCAGAATTCAACCCAAGAGGAACAGATGTGCCTGTAGTATTGGATTTGATGATTCATGATATTGATATTATTTTATCGGTTGTAAAATCGAAAGT
>JANQTK010000151.1:16981-18504 GCA_030731695.1 Polaribacter sp. | reverse complement strand
GGCTTTCTGCTGTCAAATTTTGCTACTAACCATCCAGAAATTGGTACACCAACCAACGAACTTATAGGCATTGCTAATAATAAAGAGCCTAATTCAGCATCATTTAAATGGAAAAAAGATTTGATAGTTGGAATTCGGGATGCCCAAGTAGCAAATGTCAATCCTGATAAGAAAAAAAAACTGCTAAGTGCAATTCGTTGTGTAACTTTTACATCCATACTAATGGGAACAATTATCGCATGCAAACTTACAAAATTGAGGAATCTTATAGGTTGTAATTGCATTCTAAATTCAAAAAAAATCATTGCAATTAATCGTTCATTCGCATTTTAAAACTACCTATCTTTGCAATCATGATGCACAAAGCTGGTTTTGTAAATATTATTGGAAATCCAAATGTTGGAAAATCAACCTTGATGAATGCTTTGGTGGGTGAAAAACTCTCTATTATTACTCCAAAAGCACAAACTACAAGACATCGAATTTTAGGCATTGTCAATCACGAAGAATATCAAATTGTTTTTTCTGATACACCAGGAATCATCAAACCTGCTTACGAATTGCAAGCTTCTATGATGGATTTTGTAAAATCGGCTTTGGATGATGCTGACATCTTGATTTACATGGTTGAAGTTGGCGAAACTGCTCAAAAAAACGAAGCTTTTTTCAATAAAATCATCAATAGTAAAATTCCTGTAATTTTATTATTGAATAAAATAGACAAATCAACGCAAGAGGAAGTTGCCGAAAAAATTGCTTATTGGCGAGAAAAAGTGCCCAATTCGTTTGTATATATCATTTCTGCATTAGAAAAATTTAACGTTGATACTGTTTTTTACAAAATCATTGAATTGCTTCCTGAAGGACCTCCTTATTATCCAAAAGACCAATTAACGGACAAACCTGAACGTTTTTTTGTGAACGAAAAGATTCGCGAAAAAATATTGATGCACTACAAAAAAGAAATTCCGTATTCAGTAGAAGTAGAGACCGAAAGTTTTATTGAAGAAGAAACTATTGTGAGAATCCGATCTGTAATTATGGTAGAAAGAGAAACACAAAAAGGCATCATCATTGGTCATAAAGGCACTGCTATCAAAAGAGTTGGTGCTGAAGCTCGCAAGGATTTAGAACGCTTTTTTATGAAAAAAGTATTTATTGAATTGTATGTGAAAGTGAATAAAGATTGGCGAAGTGACAGAAACCAACTGAAACGTTTTGGATACGATCAAAGTTGATTTGTTATAATTTGAATCATTACATCATGCAAATACTTAATTTGAGGTTTGCCAGTATCTTTCCCAATAGTCCCAAAAAAATAAAGCAGTATCCAAATAATTGGTAATACAATTACCAATATTAATGGAAAAGTAAAAGGTTCTTTCAAAGATATTTTGGAATATAACATTGTTGCTGATATTAAAAATAATCCACCAACTACAAAATGAATGAACATAAAAAACGTCCAAACTTGAGGTTTAGGACCAAACAATCCTTTTAATTCTGTTGTATTATTTTCTTTC
>JANQTK010000151.1:9299-16881 GCA_030731695.1 Polaribacter sp. | reverse complement strand
AAATTTACGATAAATAATCGTATTGTAAATTGTACCTTTGCAAAAAATTATCCGTAAAAAATGAATAGTATTGTTGCCATTGTAGGAAGACCCAATGTAGGAAAATCAACACTTTTTAATAGGTTGGTTCAAAGAAGAGACGCTATAGTTGATTCTGTAAGTGGGGTAACAAGAGACCGTCATTACGGAAAATCTGATTGGAATGGAAAGCAATTTTCGGTGATTGACACTGGAGGTTATGTTATTGGATCTGATGATATTTTTGAAGAAGAAATCCGTAAACAAGTTGCTTTGGCAATTGACGAAGCTGACATCATCATTTTTGTAGTGGATGTTGAAGAAGGCATTACACCTATGGATGCTGAAGTTGCCAAATTGTTACACAAGGTAAAAAAACCCATTTTTACAGTAGTTAATAAAGTGGATAATTCCATGCGCGAAACAGATGCATTGGAATTTTACAACTTAGGTTTGGGCGATTATCACACAATTTCTTCTATGAATGGAAGTGGAACTGGCGATTTATTAGATGATATTACTGCAAAAATGCCTGAACCAGAAGCAGTAAATCCTGATGAAGAAGAATTGCCTCGTTTTGCAGTTGTTGGAAGACCCAATGCAGGAAAATCATCCTTTATAAACGCATTGATTGGCGAAGAAAGAAATATTGTTACAGACATTGCAGGGACAACTAGAGATGCAATAGATACAAAGTACAATCGTTTTGGATTTGATTTCAATTTGGTTGATACTGCTGGAATCAGAAAAAAATCGAAAGTAAAAGACGATTTAGAGTTTTATTCTGTGATGCGTGCTGTAAGAACCATTGAATATGCAGACGTTATTATTCTGATTGTTGATGCCACTCGTGGTTTTGAAGGACAAGATCAAAACATTTTTTGGTTGGCAGAAAAAAACCGAAAAGGCGTTGTGATTTTGATCAACAAATGGGATTTAATGGAAAAAGAAACCAACACATTACGTGATTTTGAAGCCAATATCAGAACTCAAATTGCGCCTTTTACAGATGTGCCCATTATCTTTATTTCTACATTAACCAAACAACGAATTTTCAAAGCGATTGAAACTGCTGTTGAAGTTTTTCAAAATCGTAAAAATAAAATTCCTACAAGTAAATTTAACGAAGCCATGCTGGAATTGGTTAAAACCTTTCCACCTCCAGCCATCAAAGGAAAGTATGTAAAAATAAAATATTGCATGCAATTGCCAACTCCAACACCACAGTTTGTATTTTTCTGCAATTTACCTCAATATGTTAAAGATCCTTACAAACGTTTTGTAGAAAACAAAATGCGTGAGATTTACAATTTTTCGGGAGTGCCAATTACCATTTATTTTAGGCAGAAATAATTAATTTATAGAATATCTGTATTTCACCTCAATTTCATTGAAATTCGTATTTATTTTGGTGTCTTAGTCTATGATTAATAGTCACTATTTTTATAATTGTTTTGATATTCAATTTGTAAAATGCTACCAAATACCGAAAAAATTACATTTTAGAAAGTTTTATAAATAGCATATACCTAGTAGTAAGTTTAATCAACTCAAAACGACTATTAATCAACAATTTCGTATTTTTGATTTCAACTCATAAAAACAACCATGTTTGCTCAAGGAAAAATAAGCGAAGAATCATTGCCTTTGCAACTTCAAATTTCATTTGAAAAGCTATTTCAAGTGTATGAAAAATATGCTAATGATTCATTTGAAAAACATCCTTTACACACTTTTGCCAAACAATTAAAAGTGGAAGTCACCAAACATCCTGAGCTTATTGAAGGTTTTTCGGACGTGACATTGGTAAAAAAACTCAAAGATTCAATCAATGTTTTGCTAGCTCCTTTGTTTCCAGAAGCATTGCAATTGAACGAAATCAAAGCAGCAAGTATTCCTTTTTCTTTTACCACTTTCAAGTTTTCTGATCGATTTCAAAATATTGTAAAAAATGCTGGAGATGATTTTGAACTAACCGTTCGAAATTTTGAAAATGATGGCATGTATATTATGGCATGTACCTTTATTTTAGGAGCTGTTTATGACTTTAAAATAGATATGAAAAGGCCTTTTTATTTTGATATTCCTGATGAAACAACAGGAACAATGAAATATTTTAGAGCTGCTTTTAATGCTGATTTCTCTGAAATTATTCCAACTGAAAAAGCCCCAAAACTTACCCAAGAGGATTTTAAAATATTATTAAAAAACTACCACGATATTACTATTTGGAAAGAAAAATTCCCGCCAAATAGCTATATTTTCAAAGGTTTTGGACTCATCAATTTATTTGATGTTACTGCCGAAGAAAGTATTTCTTCTATCAAAGCCAATTTACTTTCTGGAAAAGAAGGAATCATTTTCAATCTTCAAAATAATTTTAGAGATTTTTATGGATTGAAAGATTTGCTTTTAGGATTCTCTATTTTTGATAAAAAGAATGATAAAATTTGTGAAACAGTAGTTAAAACTTCCAACAGTTTATTGCTTAAAAACAAAGAAGAAATAAAATGCAACAGCAATTATTTTTGCAGTGGCATCATGGAAAAAGTGTTTCAAAAGCACGAAACATTTATTATTTCTGATGTTGAATCTTATGGTAATAAAACAAATCACAATTTATTTTATCAAAATTTACATCAACTTGGTATTGGAAGCATCATTTTAATTCCGATTCCTGCAACTAAAAAAGGAGATTTAGCCTTGTTAGAAATCGCTAGTCCAAGAGCTTACGATTTAAATTCGGTAAATATCAATAAGCTAAAAGACATCATTCCTGTTTTTGAAACGGCAGTTAAAAGAATGTCTGAAGAGCGTCAAAATATGCTAGAAGCAACCATTCAGGAAAATTATACTGCCATTCATCCAGCTGTAAAATGGCGTTTTTATGATGCTGCTGAGAAATTTTTTGTAGAATCGCAAGTCAATGAAAATGCCAAGTTAGACGAAATTATCTTCGAAGACGTGTATCCTTTATTTGGTCAAAGCGACATCAAAGGCTCATCTGAAGCAAGAAATATTGCCATCAAAAAAGATTTAAGCAAACAACTTCTGGTTGCTATTGATGTTTTAAAAAGTGCGCTTGATTTTGAAAAGTTACCCATTTATGAGGAATTGATGTTTCGCGTTTCAACCTATTTAAAAGAGGTTGAAAACGGCTTAAATGCTGGAGATGAAATTGGTATTTTAGATTTTTTAAAGAAAGATATTTACCCGGTTTTTAACCATCTTGAGTTGTTAAATGAACAACTAACTAATAAAGTTCAGCATTACAAACAACTTTTAAATGCAGAATTGGGTGTTATTTATGATCATCGAAAAGCGTATGAAGATAGTGTTACTATTTTAAATAATCGTTTGGCAAAATTTTTAGATTTCAAGCAAAAAGAAGCGCAACAAATGTATCCTCATTATTTTGAAAGATACAAAACTGATGGCGTTGAATTTAATATGTACATTGGAAAATCGATCAATAAAGATGCTTCTTTTGACGAAATTTATCTCTACAATTTGCGTTTGTGGCAACTACAAATCATGGTTGAAATGGAGAATATTGCATTTCAAGAACGAAAAAAAATGACACACGATTTAAGAGTTGCCTCCTTAATTTTGGTGCATAGCAATCCAATGTCTATAAAATTCAGAATGGATGAAAAACAGTTTGATGTAGATGGCGCTTATAATATTCGTTACGAAATCATCAAAAAGCGGATTGATAAAGCACATATCAAAGGTACTGTTGAGCGATTGACAACTCCAGGGAAAATTGCGATTGTGTATTCGCAAGAAAAAGATGCTTTAGAGTATGTGAAATACATCCATTTTTTACAATCAAGAAAACAATTAGGAACCATAGAATTTCTTGAATTAGAGGATTTACAGGGCGTTTCTGGACTAAAAGCATTGCGAATTGAAGTTTTATATCAAAAAGATTTTAATGAAAAAAAGACCATCACTTTTGATGATTTGATGAAAGAAATTGCAAATTAATTCTTAGCTTCTTTTCTAGATTAATGCTTTTTAGATGAAATTTCTAAAGCATAAAGGCCAATCCAAAAGCAATAACACTTACAATAATTCCAATCATAAAAACAGTATAAGTAGTTCGTAACAAACCGTATTTTCGGTTCAATACCAATCCTAAAAAATACAAATCTTTGGTAAGCGAACCATATAAATAGTCTTTGTCTTGCATCATTTCTGAAATTCCCCATTCGAAATCTTCCAATTTCATTTGATGAAAATTTCCAAAAAACAACAAATTAACTTTCTTATTTGCAACGTCTTCTTTTGTAAATTTTCCTTGAGTTACATTGGGTCTTGTTGCTATAATCGATAAAATCATACTAGCAACTGTAAATAGGATAAAAATTACAGAAGGAACAATTAAAAAACTGTTGTGTGGATTGTCTAATTTCGGAATTAAGGTTGAAAACGACATTGAAATGATAATGGCATTTACGGATAATAAAATATTCGCTTTTGTGTCAGCAATATCACTTAAGGTGATATGGTTTCGCAATGCCACTCTAAACATCGTTTCTACACCACGCTCAGGAACATCTCCTTTATTTTTTTTGAGTTTGATGACTTCTTGTTTTTGATTGAATTTCAGCGAACTTTCCTGCAATTCTTGTTGATATTTTAGCAACTTCACAAAGTTTTTTGATTTTGCTTTTGTCCATTCTTTCAAAGCAAAAGTGGTAAAAAACCTGTGTTTTTCTGCAAAAAAAGCAATGTTTTGGGTTGTCCATTCCAAATTAGAAAGTTTATTTGAAGTGGTAAGTTCCCATTCTTTACGCAATAAATTCGCAAAATCTTCGTAATTTTTTGAAGCCAAATGAGCACAATCAGCATCCATAATTATTTTTTCGAGCTCATTATTAGGTTGATGTCCTAATTTAGTAGCTAAAATAATGGTTGTTATTCTAGCAATTCTATCATCAGAAACACCTTTTTCTTTTAAAAAATCAACAGCAATTTTTACACTTTCTTCTTCATGATTTTTGGCTCCTTTTACAAAACCTGTATCATGAAACCAAGCAGCAATTAATACATTTTCAGCTTCATTTTCAGTCAATTGAGACGCTTCAACAAGTTCTTTTACAACGGCTACAATGCGTTGTGTATGTGCCAAGTCATGATAAACATATACTGCATCTAACTGAGAACCCAAAAGGTTTGTAACATAATTTTCAATTTCAGAAAGCGTGGTGTTCATAATCACAAAAATTTTATAAAAACAAATGTAAGTAAATAAAACGGCTATTGTAAGTGAGGGTTTTGTCGTAAATTTACTCATTCTTATACAACATTCTAAAAATTAAAAACCATGCTAACTTGGAAAGACATACTTCATTTTGCCTCTAAAGGAAATCCAACTCCTGAAAAAAGAGTGGAAAAAACAGATAGCGAATGGCGAGAATTGTTAACTCCAGAACAATTCAGAATTGCCAGACAAAAAGGAACTGAAAGACCTTTTTCAGGAGAATTATGTTCGATTTATGAAGCAGGAAAATATCAATGTATTTGTTGTAATTCACCACTTTTTGATTCCACCATCAAATTTGATTCTAGCTCAGGTTGGCCAAGTTTTACACAACCAATAACCGAAAATGCGATCAAATATATCAAGGATGTTTCTTTTGGAATGGTGCGTGTAGAAGTGCTTTGCAATTCGTGTGATGCACATTTAGGGCATGTTTTTCCTGATGGACCAGCTCCAAGCGGATTGCGTTATTGCATCAATTCTGTTTCTATGCAACTTGAAAAATTAGAAAAATTATGAGTAAAAATAGACAAGTAACCACTGTTGGTGGAGGCTGTTTTTGGTGTACAGAAGCAGTTTTTCAAAAAGTAAAAGGAATTGAAAAAGTGGTTTCTGGTTATGCAGGTGGAAACGTTCCTGGAAAACCAACGTATCGCGAAATTTGTTCAGGTTTAACAGGTCATGCTGAAGTAATTCAAATCACTTTTGATGCAAATTTGATTTCTTTTGAAGATATTTTAGTAATTTTTTTAACCACACACAATCCAACAACGTTAAACAGACAAGGAGCTGATGTAGGCACACAATATCGATCTGTGATATTTTATCACAATGAATCTCAACAAGAAATTGCGTTGAAAACCATCGAAAAAGTGCAAGGATATTATGCAGATAAAATTGTTACAGAACTCAGTCCTTTGCCAACTTTTTACGAAGCTGAAGACTACCATCAAAATTATTATCAAAATAACAAAACGCAAGGATATTGCGAATATGTAATCACTCCAAAATTGGCAACTTTACGAAAATTACACGCAGATAAATTGGCATGAAACTACATTTAACAGAAACTTTTACAAAAGAATTACCTGCAGATTCATCGCTTGAAAACTCAAGACGACAAGTTTTTGAGGCGGCTTTTTCGTATGTAAATCCTAAAAAAACAGCTGCTCCAAAAGTGATTCATGTTTCTGAAGAAATGCTAGAGAATTTAGGTATTTCAGAAGAAGATTCAAAAACAGATTTTTTCAGAGATGTTTTCACAGGAAATGCTATTTACCCAAATACAAAACCCTATGCAATGTGTTATGGAGGTCACCAATTTGGTTCTTGGGCAGGACAATTGGGTGATGGAAGAGCTATTAATTTGTTCGAAATTGAGCATCAAAACAATCATTGGAAATTACAATTGAAAGGTGCAGGCGAAACTCCCTATTCTAGAAATGCAGATGGATTGGCTGTTTTACGTTCTTCAATCAGAGAGTATTTGTGCAGTGAAGCCATGTTTCATTTGGGCATTCCAACAACTAGAGCATTGTCATTAAGCCTTTCTGGGGATGCTGTTTTGAGGGATGTTTTGTATGATGGAAATCCTGCGTATGAAAAAGGAGCAATTGTTTGCAGAGTTGCTCCATCATTTTTACGCTTTGGAAATTTTGAGATTTTTGCATCAAGAAATGATCTGAAAAATCTAAAAAATTTAGTTGATTTTACCATTAAACATCATTTTCCACATATAAAAAATCCATCCAAAGAAAGCTATATTCAATTTTTTAGAGAAATTGCTGAACGTACTTTATCCATGATAATTCATTGGCAACGTGTTGGTTTTGTGCATGGTGTGATGAATACAGACAATATGTCGATTTTAGGTTTGACGATTGATTACGGACCTTATGGCTGGCTAGAAGGCTTTGATTTTGGCTGGACACCAAACACTACAGATCGCCAACACAAACGCTATCGTTATGGAAATCAACCAAATATCGGCTTATGGAATTTATATCAATTGGCAAATGCACTTTTTCCATTAATTGAAGAGGCTACTCCTTTAGAAGCGATTTTAAATGAATATAAAACCAATTTTGAAAGTCAATCTTTACAAATGATGAAATCAAAATTAGGATTATTTTCTTCGGATGAAAACGATACAAAACTCATCCAAAAACTAGAAGATACTTTGCAATTGACAGAAACAGACATGACCATTTTTTTTAGATTGTTGAGTGATTTTACACCAGAAAAAAATGGTTTTGAATTGATACAAGACGCTTTTTATGACATTGAAAATATCAA
>JANQTK010000151.1:0-9199 GCA_030731695.1 Polaribacter sp. | reverse complement strand
AAAAAAATGGTTTTGAATTGATACAAGACGCTTTTTATGACATTGAAAATATCAATGAAAGCATCAAAAGTAAATGGCAAAATTGGTTTGAAAAGTATGCAAATCGCTTGCAAAAAGAATCTTTATCTGCTATTGAAAGAAAACAAAAAATGAATGATGTTAACCCAAAATATGTGTTGCGAAATTACATGGCACAATTGGCAATTGATACTGCAAATCTAGAAGATTATGCTTTGATTGATGAGTTATTTCAGCTGCTCAAAAAACCTTATGATGAGCAACCAAAACATCAAAAATGGTTTGCAAAAAGACCAGATTGGGCTCGTGATAAAGTGGGTTGTTCCATGCTTAGTTGTAGTTCGTAAAAAAATGTATCTTTAAGCAACCAATTTCATTATGATTCACGAACTCAAAGAAATCGTTCAACAAGCAGTTATCAATCAACAAAAAGGATTGAAAAACGTATTAGCTTCTGTTGTTTTTTTAGACGGTTCTTCATACAGAAAACCAGGAGTTCGCATGTTGATTGCCGAAGATTTATCAACTTTTGGAGCCGTAAGTGGTGGCTGTGTTGAAAAAGAAATTATTCACAGAGCGAAAAGTGTTTTTCTTGATAATCATGCAAAAATAATCACTTATGATGGCAGATTCAGATTGGGTTGTGAGGGTATTTTATACATTTTAATTGAACCTTTTTATGTTGAAAATAAATTTTTAAATCGATTTTTTGAAGCTATTAAACATCGTGAAACTATAGAAATCAATAGTTATTTCATCAAAGAAGATGAATCATTTGGTAATTTTGGTTCTCAACTTATTTTTCCAACTCAAGAAACTTTTTTATTCTGCAAAAATTTCACATTTCAAGAGAAAAATGATTGGGAAGTTTTTACACAAATTTTAAAACCTGCATTCAAACTTTTGATTATTGGTGGTGAACACGATGCTGTAAAATTGTGCAAAATTGCGGCAAATTTAGGTTGGGAAATTGATATTATTACCTCAGCAAAAGACCCAAAAACTTTGAAAGATTTTCCCGGTGCAAATTCGGTTGTTGGTGAAAGTCCTGAGACAATTCAATTTGACAATTTCGAAGAAAATATAGCCATTGTGATTATGAATCATAGCTATGTGCAAGATTTAAAATATGTTTTGCAATTGTCCAATTATCAACCAAAATACATCGGGATTTTGGGAGCTCCAAAAAGAGGTGAACGTTTATTTAACGAACTTTTTGAACTGAAACCTGATTTGAATCCCGACTTTTTAGATGCCATTTATACTCCAGCAGGATTGCATTTAGGCGCACAAACTCCCGAAGAAATTGCCGTTTCAATCATTGCTGAAATCATGAGTGTTTTCAATAAAAAAGAGCCTTTTTCATTGCGAAATTTGAAAGGAAAAATTCATCAATAAATCATGAAATCGTCATCAAGAAAGAGTGTGCGTAAGCAAACACCAATGAATAAAAAGGCGATCGCATATGTGACCGCTTAAAAATAAATATTTACACATATGAAAAATATCGCTGTTTTAGTTTTGGCTGCTGGAAATTCCTCCAGAATGCAAACACCAAAACAGTTGTTGAAAATTGGCAATCAGTCACTGTTAGAAATTGTTTTAGAAAAGGCTTTAGCAGTTTCAACACTTCCAATTTATTGTGTTTTAGGTGCAAATGCAGCAACAATTCAACAAGAAATTGCTACTAAGAATGTTGTGTACATCTTCAATGAAAATTATCAAGAAGGATTGAGTACAAGCATCGTTTCTGGAATTAATTATTTGGAGAAAAATCATCCTAATTTAGAGGGAGTTTTGATTTTATTGGCAGATCAACCAGCAATTGAAATTGCCTATTTGAAAAATTTAGTTGCCTTATTTTCTGAGCACAAAAACAAGATAATTGCCTCAAATTATCAGAAAAGAAATGGAGTTCCTGCTATTTTTCCTAAAACTTTTTTCAATGAATTGAAATTATTAAAAGGCGATTTTGGAGCTAAAGACTTTTTAGAAAAAAATAAAAATGCAACAATTACAGATCCATCTGATGTTTGTTTGATAGATTTAGATACAAAAAGCGACTATGAAAATTATAAAAATCTGATAAAATCAGACGCTAAAAAATGAAATTATTAAAAATTACACCCTATATATTTCTGCTACTGTTACTGTACTCTTGTGCAACAAAAAAAATGCAAGTATCTGTATTTCAAAAAAGTAAAACAGAAAAAGACACATCAAAAATAGTGCATTCCTTTTATTTGATTGGCGATGCTGGAAATTCTGAGATGAATAAAAAGGATGTTGCTTTGGCATATCTAGAAAAAGAAATTGCAAACGCAACTAAAAACGCTACACTCCTTTTTTTAGGAGACAATGTTTATGAAGTTGGAATTCCGAAGAAAAAAAAGAAGAAAAAATACAAACTCGCCAAGCATCGCTTAGAAGTTCAAACAGATATTGCAAAACAATTTCCAGGTAAGGCCTATTTTATTCCGGGAAACCATGATTGGTATAGTGGTTTAAACGGCTTAAAAGAACAGCAAGAATTGGTTGAAAAAGCCTTAGGAAAAAATTCATTTTTACCAAAAAACGGCTGTCCAATTGAAAGAGTAGACATCAATGAACACATCAGTTTGATTATTATTGATACACATTGGTATGTTACCAATTGGGACAAGCATCCTAAAATGAACGAAGATTGTGACATAAAAACCAGAGCTAAATTTTTGGATGAATTGGAAAGTGCCATCAAAAAATCGGAAGGAAAAACGACACTAATTGCTTTACATCATCCTATGTTTACAAATGGTCCACATGGTGGTTATTACGATTTTAAAAGTCATTTACAACCTTTTCCTATTTTAGGAACCGCAAAAAATATTCTTCGAAAAACTACAGGAATTAGCAATGCAGACCAACAAAACACAAAGTATAACGAACTAAGAAAACGCATTATTACAATTGCTCAAGAAAATGAAAAAGTACTCTTTGTTTCGGGTCATGAACACAGTTTGCAATACATTGTAAGAGATAATATTCCTCAAATTGTAAGTGGTTCAGGTTCTAAAACTTCTTCAGTAAAACACACCAATGGAAGTATTTTTTCATACGGCGATAATGGTTTCGCAAGATTGGATGTGTATGAAGATGGATCCTCGAAAGTACATTTTTATGCAGTGAAAGATCAAAAAATAGTGTTTGAAACAACTGTTTTTGAGGCTGATAAGAAACCCATTTTCAAATCATTTCCAAAGACAAATTTAACAGGAAAAGGAGCTTCAGTATATTCAGATGAAGAGGTTACAAAAACCAATTTCTACAAATTTTTATGGGGTGAAAGGTATCGCGAATATTTTGGCACTAAAGTTTTAGCTCCCATCGTTTCTTTAGACACTTTGTATGGCGGACTTGTACCAATCAGAAAAGGGGGAGGTCATCAATCAAAATCTTTACGACTAAAAGATGCTAAAGGCAGAGAATATGTAATGCGTGCTTTGCGCAAAAATGCAGTGCAATATTTACAAGCTGTTGTTTTTAAAGAACAATATGTTGATGGTCAATTAGACAAAACATTGACCGAAAGTTTGCTAATGGATGTTTTTACTGGATCACATCCATATGCACCATTTACGATTGATAAATTAGCGGAAGCCATTGATATTTATCACACAAAACCGGTGTTGTATTTTGTGCCAAAACAACAAACTTTAGGAGAGTTCAATGAAGATTTTGGAGATGAATTGTACATGATTGAAGAACGAACAGATGAAGGTCATGGAGATAAAAAAAACTTCGGATTTTCTAATGAATTGATAAGTACAGATGATTTACGGAAGAATTTAGCAAAAGACAAAAAATATTCAATTGATGAAGAGACCTATATTCGAGCGCGTCTTTTTGACATGTTAATTGGTGATTGGGACAGACACCAAGATCAATGGAGATGGGCTGCATTTGAGGAAGGAAAAAAAGTAATTTACAAACCTGTTCCTAGAGATCGTGATCAAGCTTTCTCGATTTTTGGAGATGGATTTTTACTCAATTTTTTAACAAATGCTATTCCTGGTTTGAAAGGAATGCGTTCGTATGATGAAGAACTAAAAAACCCTAAATGGTTTAGTTATTCAGCTTATCCTTTAGACATGACGCTTATCAATCAGTCTACAAAAAAAGTGTGGGACGCACAAGTTGCGCGTATTCAATCTCAAATTACAGATGCAATAATTGATGAAGCTTTCAAAAAATTTCCGAAAGAAGTTCAAGATGAAACCATTTCCGAAATTAAACGAAAATTACAAGGAAGAAGAAAAAACTTACAAAATATATCAGATAGCTATTTTAAATATCTCAATGAATTTCAAGTAATTACTGGCACAAATAATGATGATTGGTTTGAAATTGAACGCTTTTTAAATGGCGATACAAACATCACAGTTTACAACATTAAAGACGGAGAAAAAGGTGCGATTATTCACCAAAGAACCTACAATCGTAACATCACAAAAGAAATTTGGCTGTTTGGTTTGGACGATGCTGATCGCTTTACATTAAAAGGGTTCAATGGAAATAACAGCATTAAAATCAAAATTATTGGAGGATTGAACAATGATATTTATGATTTAAAAGCAGAAAAAAACATCAAAGTTTTTGATTATAAATCGACCAAAAACACCTTTGCATCTGATAAAATTACAAGAAAACTTACAGATGATTATGACATCAATACGTATGATTTTACAAAGCTCAAAAACACGGCTCATTTAGTTTCTCCAAGTATTGGTTTTAATCCTGATGATGGCATCAAAATAGGCGTTAAAAACACCTTTTTAGAAAATGGTTTGGTTCGAAATCCGTTCTCAAAACGACATATAATTTCAGGTTACTATTTTTTTGCTACACAAGGGTATGAACTGAATTATGAAGGCGAATTTGCAAAAGTTTTTGGCAATTGGAATTTGGGTTTTTTAGGAAAGTTTACAAGTCCGAATTTTGCAAGAAATTTCTTTGGATTTGGTAATAATTCTTCAAATCCTGAGGCTTCAAAAGAGGATGGAAATAACGATTTTAATAGAGTTCGTATTGAGCAATTTAATGTAGGAACTTTCTTAAAATGGCGTGGATATTTGGGTGCAGAAATGAAAATTAGTGCACAATTTCAACGATTTGAAGTAGAAAGAACTCCTGGTAGATTTTTAGAAACGCAATTTGCAGCATCAAACAGCGTTTTTTCAAATCAAGAATTCGTGAATTTTGAATCAAGTTATTTCTATTCACATGCTGATAATAAAGCTTTTACTACTTTAGGGATGGAATTTGAAACCAAAAACGGTTTTACTGCTAATTTAAAAGATCAAAGAAACTTTTTTTACAATAGCACTTCTTTGGCAATTACACATAAAATAATTCCGAGTGGAAAATTAGTATTGGCTTCGAAAGTAAAAGGGCATTTTATTTTTGGGGAAAATTTTGAGTTTTATCAAGCAGCAAATATTGGCGCTAATGAAGGCTTGCGTAGTTTTAGAAACGAGCGCTTTCATGGAAAAAATTCTTTTTATCATTCTACTGATATTCGTTGGAATGTGCGCAAATACAAAACAAATTTACTGCCACTCAACATCGGTTTTTATGGAGGTTTTGATTACGGAATGGTTTGGGGCACACCCAATTCATTGACCGTAGTTCCTAATGCGATTTCAAAACTACATACCTCAACTGGTGGAGGTGTTTTTTTCAATGCAGCTGATTTATTTGTTGGAAGTATTGGACTATTTTCAGGAGCTGATGGTTCGCGATTTAACTTTAGCATTGGTTTTGATTTTTAACAAACAATCCTAAAAATTAATTTTTGATTTAGTTTGAAATATAGATTTGAAAATAAACCCTGTCATCAATTTTATAAGCTTTTATTTTACCTCCAATTAAGGTTAAATATTTTTTAACAATATAAGATCCAATACCACTAGATTGCTCAGTAATTTGCAAACTAAAATTTTGAAATGGTTTAAACATATTGTCTAACTGCCAAGCTTCAAGCATGTCTGTCTCATTAGAAATTTCTAAACAAATAGTTTCGTCATTTTCTGAAACATTAAAGATAATTTCTGTTGAAGGTCTGGAATATTTTATAGCATTGATGAATAGATTTTCAATGATTTGTGTAAACAAAATCTGATCAGTATGCATTGTAAGATCTTCAGGACAATTTATTGAGACTTTTAGTTTAGTATCAATACATGCATTTTTATTAATCTCTACTAAGTTATTGATAACGTTGTAAATTCTAAAATTAACCGCTTTTAGGCTAATTTTTGCAGAACTCCTTGAGTCGTTTGAAAGTATTTTATTGATTAATTCTTTTGATCTCGTAATTTCAAAAGAAAGCATATTTTTTAACTCTATGTTCTCTATATTCGAAATATTAACTAATCCTTCAATGTTATTTAAGGGAGCTTTTAAATCGTGCGCTAAAACATACATCAATTGAATTAATTCAGATTTTTCTGCAGATAATTTTTGTTGTTCTTCTATTAATTTATTGAGCTTATTTTGGTTTTGATCATATTCAGAAGTAATATCTCTCTCAATTGCTAAAAAATTTTCAATCTCATTTTTTTCATTATAGATTGGGCTACAACTTATATTTAACCAATACTTTCTCTTCTCTTTTGAGTAGTTTACAATATTTACATTAAAGCCTCTCCCTTCTTGAATAGCATCCCTCATTTTTTTTACAGTAGCTTTACTTGTTTCCTCTCCTTGTAAAAAAGATCCTGGTTTTTTTCCCTTTACTTCATCAAAAGTATATTTTGTAAGTTTTGTAAACCAATCATTCACCCATACAATTCCACCGTTTTTATCAGTAACGACCATGATTTCCTCAACGTGCTCTTTTAATAAGTCTTGAATTTTTGTTTCGAACATAATAAGTTAGTTTAGGGAGTTTTAAGAGTTTGATTTAATAGAACGTTTTTTTGATTGATGAAAAGTATCATAAATATATGCCTTTTTTTATAAAAATCTGTTTTTTGGATTAGTTATTCTAAAGTGATTTTAACTATTTTAAATTCCAAAAAAAAAGACGAAGTAAACACTTCGCCTTTTTAGTTATGAATAAAATAATTTATCTCGTTTTCTTCAAATTAGTATTGTTATCCAAATTTACATCTGCCATTAAACCACTTTTATCAATCATTACTGATTTTACTGGTTTTTTCACATCAAAAGTATATATTGGATTTGCCCAAGCCCAATCTTTTAAAATTGTGGCTGTTGTAGGCTTTGAGCCTCTCATTATTTCTATAGGAATGTTAAATTCTTGTTTGCTACCATCAGTATAAATAACTTCAATATCAATAGGCATTGGCATTTGACCAATTCTTTCTATGGTGATTATGGATCCATCTACCGATTTTACTCCATAATCAATGGTGTGTGTGGTTTGCGCCCATTCGTTTAAATACCAATCTAAATGGATTCCTGAAACTTTTTCCATTGAACGTTTGATATCATTGGGTGTTGGATGCTTAAAACTAAAATCTGCAAAGTATTTTTTGATGCCTTTTGCTACATTTTCTGCACCAATCACATATTCTAATTGCGATAAAAAGATATTTCCTTTAGAGTAACTGGCTGTGCTGTATGCCCAATTAGTTTCGTATCTATCAGAATGTGTAGAAAGTGATTCTTCATAACCTCTAGCAACGATTCCTCTGTAACCTCTGTAGGATCCTGAATGCGGGTTTTCTTTTCCTTCTTTCAAAATCTCATTTTCTGCTTTGTTAGAAATATACGATGTAAAACCTTCATCCATCCAAGGATGTAAACTTTCGTTGGTTGCCAATAAAAATTGAAACCAAGTGTGTGCCATTTCGTGTGCAGTTACGCCAAATAAACTTCCAAAATTACGTTGACCAGTTATCAATGTTGACATAGCATATTCCATTCCTCCATCTCCACCTTGAATTACAGAATATTGTTTGTAGGGATATTGTCCAACATTTGTGCTAAAATACGTCATTAATTCAGCTGTTTTTGGTTGCAATTCTTTCCAGTTTTTCAAGAATTTTTCTTCCAACGTTTTCTTGTAGAAAAAGTGTAAATCAATCCCATTTTCCATTTTATACGTATCGTGAATATACTCAGGATCAGCAGCCCACATAAAATCGTGCACTCTTGGTGCTTTAAATTTCCAAGTCAATTTATCGCCTTTTGGTAATTTCAAGCCTTTTGATTTGTCTTCATAACCATGACCAACTTCTTGCGGATTTTGCAAATAGCCTGTACCACCAATCGTATATTTTTTATCAATATGAATTGTTACATCAAAATTTCCCCAAACTCCATGAAATTCTCTTGCAATGTATGGAGGTGTATGCCATCCTTCAAAATCGTATTCTGCCATTTTTGGATACCATTGAGCCATGGATAATGCTACATTTTCTGCATTATTTCTACCTGATCTACGAATTTGGATTGGCACTTGCGCCTCAAAAAGCATGTCAAACGTAACAGATTCTCCAGATTTTATGGGTTTATTGAGCGTAACTTCTAAAATGGTTCCCACAGTTTCATAAGAAACTACAGCTCCATTTTGCTTCAAAGAATTTACCTTGATATATCCAATTTCATCTGGTTTCAGTTTACTGATTCTATCTCCAACTCTTTGGTCAGGGTCTTTGATGGTCAATGAACGAATATCCATTTGCGAACCTGGTTGAAAGGCATTGAAATACAAATGATAATACACTTTATTGAGTTCATCAGGTGAATTATTGGTGTACACCAATTTTTGAATTCCTTTGTATTGATAGTTGTTTACATTCATATCAATATCCATAGTGTAATCAGCATGTTGCTGCCAATAAAATTTATTTTTTACTTTTTTTTGAGTGTATGTAGTTTCTTTGGTTTGTGCGCAAGCAATCATCACTAGCATTGATAGTGATACAAAAAGAGTTTTTTTCATGGTTTGATATTTAGATTTTTAGATTGTTGGATTATTAAATCATTAAACCTTTTTAATTTTAATATTGAATTTTGGACTTTAAATTTTGAATTTTTATTGTTTTTTTCTAGATAAATAATCGGCCAATTGTATTGCGTTATAAGCATTTACAACTCTTCCAGAAACTGACAAATCCTCAAAAGGAACCAATTCTCCGTCAGGATTTTCTTCTGTTTGAGAACCAGGTTTGAT
>JANQTK010000150.1 GCA_030731695.1 Polaribacter sp. | reverse complement strand
AGCAATTCTATTTGTGGTTGATTGTCTCTTTTGTAAAACAACTTATCTTTTTCTAACCAAATTTTTCTTGGTCCATAAGTGCCAACAATATCTTTATACTGATTTTGTAAAGTACTAGCATCAACACTTTGAATGTAATTTATATGCTGTAAAACATCCTTTAAGTAGAAGTGTTTGGGATTTAATTTTATGGCTGTTGTATACGCAATTTTTGCACTATCTAATTTTTTTGATTTAAATAAGGTTTCTGCTTTTTTAATATTAGAATCTATTTTTAGATACCAATATTGCCTGCTATCTGAAAGAGTATTTTGTTCAGATTTCATTCCATAAATAGCATTGGTTTGATCTCTCAAAAAAGTATATTCTATTGTACTTTCAGCTATTGCATATCCACTAATTACAGCGTTTCCTGATGACATCACTGTAGGCGATATTCCTTGATTAGAATTTAACTTTAATAATGTATTATTTTTAATAAAAAAATTAAAAATTAATTCACTTCCAATTGAACGATATTCTCCTTCAAATTTTTGCAAGTCTACTTTAGTAACTTGTCTATTTTTTAAATAAGAAATAGCTTTGTCATATACTTTTGTGACATTTTCATAATCTGGATTTAATAATTTTACTTTTTTTTGTGTTTTTTCTGCTTTTAAAATATCACCTTTTAATAATAAAGGCATTATTTTCAACATAATAAGTTGTTTATTATTGGGTTGCAATAATTCAAGTTTATGTATTACGCTTAAAAATTCATCATAATCTTCATTAAAAAGAGCTGCGTTTGCAAAATTAAAACCATTTGCTGGGGTTGGGTTGTTTTTATAAGAATTATAAGCTAATTGTGTATATGCCTTTAAGTTTTTAGTTTTTACATAAATATTATACAACATACCATTATATACATCATCATTGGGGTCTACTTCTAATTGTAATTTTACAAGTTCTTCTGCATCTTTATGTTGGTCATAAGCAAGATACCTTAAAATAAGCGTTTCAGCTCGTTTTTGTATGGGCAGTCTTGCTCTATTTTTGTAGGCATTATCTGCTAAGTATATTTTGTCAAATTCACTTGAATTGTAAAAAAGATTATATTTGCCATAGTCTAGATATGCTAAGGCAAATGTGCTATCTTCTTTTATAGCATTGCTGTAATCTTCATTAATGTAGTACTCTATAGCTTTTAAAGAATTACTGGTAAATTCTTTTACCTTTAAATCTGCATAAATAGGTGTATTAAATTCATTAGAAGAATTGCTATATTGATTTGTAACAAAAATACTAATGTCATCAATGAGATCTAAAAGATCTTTACCCTTTAAAGTTTCTTGTTTTATGATATTTGCATTTACACTATTTCTAATAAAAGTGGTAATAATATAAGTACTGTCAATAATTTCAAACTCACCATCTACATAAGTGTCACCATATAAGTTGGCATAGTTAATTTTATCTGTTGTATTTTTAGCAGATAGTGGGTAAGCTTTTAAATTTTTATTTTGTGCTAAATCTTCTAGTAAAAGCTTAGAAATTCCAAATTCCATCCAAGCATTGGCACTGTCTTTTGTTTTTGGTTCAAAATTAGCAATGTTAAAATTTTTTCTAAACTCTTCTTTGGTAATGAATGCTGTTTTTTGTTCTCCTTTTTCGTTTGTATAATCTACAGATGTTGTAGTTGCTCCTAAATCACTACTACTAAAAGAAAAATACAATACTGTAATTAATAGAATGATATTTAGTGGGAATATAATTTTTTCGTGAAGTTTTAGAATTCGCTCATTTATACGATCTTGATTGTACAGATAAATTATTAAAGAAGGACTAATACCAATAAAAAACCAAAGTTGTATATCTACCCAATAAGGCGATATGTTGTAACGTATTAAGAGCCAGTCTACAAATTGTAAAAAAGTCCAAGCAGCAACTAAATATGCAGCAAAAAACTTTAAAACTTTTAGCCATTTATGTAAACGATTATTTTTTTCTTTTGTCATATTGCAACAAATATAATGCTAATATTTAATATTTAAAATGGGATTTTTTTACTTCTTAAAATCATGTATTCAAAATTTAATTAAACTGTATATTTGCAAACTGAATTTAGAATGATATGCGTACAAAAACCATCAAAAAAAATAAAATCAATGTGGTAACTTTAGGTTGCTCAAAAAACATTTACGATAGCGAAGTTTTAATGGGACAATTAAAAGCCAATGGCAAAAATGTAGTTCACGAAGATGAAAATGATGATGGAAATATTGTAGTAATTAATACCTGCGGATTTATTGGTAAAGCCAAAGAAGAAAGTATTGATACTATTTTGCATTACGCACAAAGAAAAGAAGCTGGAGAAATTGATAAAGTTTTTGTAACAGGTTGTTTAAGCGAACGTTACAAGCCAGATTTAGAAAAAGAAATTCCGAATGTAGATCAATATTTTGGCACGCATGATTTGCCAAACCTGCTAAAAGTTTTAGAAGCAGATTACAAACACGAATTGATTGGGGAGCGTTTAACAACGACACCAAAACACTATGCATACTTAAAAATTGCTGAAGGTTGTGACAGACCTTGTTCGTTTTGCGCTATTCCTTTAATGCGAGGAAAACACAAATCAACACCCATTGAAGATATTATTACTGAAGCTACAAAATTAGCTGGGAAAGGGATTAAAGAAATCATGCTAATCGCTCAAGATTTAACCTATTATGGGTTAGATATTTACAAAAAACGTGCTTTGGCTGATTTGTTAGAAGCACTTGTAAAAGTTGACGGAATTGAATGGATCCGTTTGCATTATGCCTTTCCTGCAGGTTTTCCAATGGATGTTATAGAGGTAATGAAACGCGAACCAAAAGTGTGTAATTATTTAGATATTCCTTTACAGCACATCAACTCTGAGATTTTAAAATCAATGAAACGTGGAACAACACACGAAAAAACAACCAATCTTATCAAAAAATTCAGAGAAGCAATTCCTGAAATGGCAATAAGAACAACGCTAATTGTTGGTTATCCTGGAGAAACTGAAGCACATTTTGAAGAGTTAAAAGAGTGGGTTGAAGAGATGCGTTTTGAACGTTTAGGTGTTTTCGAATATTCGCACGAAGAAAACACAGGAGCCTATGTTTTAGAAGATGATGTTCCTGAAGATGTGAAATTTAGACGTGTGAATGAAATTATGGAAATTCAGTCTCAAATTTCTTGGGAATTAAATCAAGAAAAAATAGGTAAAACATTTCGTTGTTTGTTTGATAGAAAAGATGGCGAATATTTTTATGGACGAACTGAATTTGATTCACCTGATGTTGACAACGATGTGTTGGTTGATGCAACTGAACATTATATAAAAATAGGGGAGTTTATTGATGTTGAAATTTTTGATGCAGGTGATTATGATTTGCGTGGAATACCTGTAAAGTCATAGTTTTTTATTCAGTTTGATTAACCATATCAGGTGTTAATCCTAATTCATCATCAATTTTTTGAACTAAAATTCTGCCCATTTCAATAGTTTCATCAATCATTTCTAATTGTAATTTATTAATAAGAATTAAGGATTTTAGAGCATTTAAAAACTTGATTTTAATTTCGTCATCTTCTAATTTCTTAATTAAAATTGTTGTCACTTCATCATCAGTTTCAAAAAGGTTTTCTTTATCATTATATAACCCATTATCAATGATGATTATTTGCGCTAAATCATAAAACATTGGATGTAATTCCTTGTAAAAAACATTGTCATTATTATTTTTTATATCAATATAATTATCTTCAGAGTATAAATAATAGTCAATAATACTGACGCTCAATTCTTTATTTTTAATCAATGCTTGTTGTCCAGAAGAAATCAATTCTTGATAAGTATTGTTGATATTTGGGAAATTATCAACTTCCATGAACAAGTTTAATTTTTCATTCAGACTATCAATGTTTTGAAAATTCTTTGTTTTTTTATAACTTCTAAGTATCGATTCTGAAGCTTTTACACAGTTTTCATAATGTTCTTTCATGTATTTTAATACATCTCTTTGATATTCAATATCCTCAACCATATTAATTAAATACCATCTTTCTTTTGTTTTATTTGCATTTTCTATACTCCAATTATTAAATTGAAGCGCCAATAAAATTCCAATAACCACTAATAATATTTCGCCAATTGCATACGTGAAATACTGACTGATTTTTTTTTCTGCTAAAAGTTTTTGACGAATTTTTCTAAAAAGCTGAACCATAGATTTTTTTTGAGAATCTAAAGATAATAATTTATAATGAAAATTAGTCTCTACGACTTTTTATGTAGCAACTTATCTTCCTTTTCAAATGATTTTTAATGAAAAAAAGTATCTTTGTTTCAAAATTCAAACAATGACATTAATTAAATCAATCTCAGGAATCAGAGGTACAATTGGTGGAAAAACTTCAGATAATTTAACTCCGATAGATGCTGTAAAATTTGCTGCTGCTTATGGTGCTTTTTTAAAAGAAAGAAATCCATCAAAAAATAAATTAACGGTTGTTTTAGGAAGAGATGCTCGAATTTCTGGTAAAATGATTTCAAGTTTAGTGGCAAATACCTTAGTTGGTTTAGGAATTGATGTAGTTGATTTAGGTTTGTCAACAACGCCAACAGTTGAGGTTGCTGTGCCTTTAGAAAAAGCGGATGGAGGTATTATCTTAACGGCTTCTCACAATCCAAAACAATGGAATGCCTTAAAATTATTGAATGAAAAAGGAG
>JANQTK010000149.1 GCA_030731695.1 Polaribacter sp. | reverse complement strand
AAACATTGTTCCCAACCATTGCTTTTTTTCCTGTTAATTCACAAACTCTAGACATCTTCTTGACAGTTTTTTAGTATTATCTCTAAACGAGGTGCAAATTTACATATAAATCTAATTCTGAACAAAATAATTTTACAAAATTTTAAAATAATTCTTTCCTTAATATTTCTAGTGATTTACTAACTGTTCTATTGATGACTTTTTCTCTTGGTTGACCAAAATTAAATTCTTCAACAATTGCCTTTTCATCAGTAACTAAAGCGATATACACCAACCCAACGCTTTTATCATTATGATCTGTAGTTGGGCCTGCATTTCCTGTAACAGCTATGGCAAAATTGGTTTGTAGTTTTTCTTTTGCCGCTTTTGCCATTTCCAAAGCTACTTCTTTACTTACAACTGTATTTTTGTTGATAGTTTCTAATGAAACACCTAATAAATTCACTTTCGCTTCAGCTGAATAGGTTACAAAACTCCCTTTATAATAAGCAGATGAACCTGCAATAGATACTAAAGTCGCTGCAATTTTTCCTCCTGTCAAACTTTCAGCAGTGCAAATGGTTTTCCCATTTTTGATTAATAAATCTCCAATGGTTTTTTCTAAAGAACTTTCATCATCCAAACCTGTAATAATATCAGGAATTAATTGATAAATTTCTTCGATTTTAGTAATAAGCTCATTTTCAAGTTGTTCTTTATTTTCGCCTTTTGCAGACAATCTCAAACGAACTCTTCCAAAAGATGGTAAATAAGCAAGCTTGATATGTGATGGCAAATTGTTTTCAAAATCTTCAATAATTTCAGCAATCGTGCTTTCTCCTTGACCATAGGTCATGATGGTTTTATGCAGAATAAAAGACAATTTGAATTGCTTTTGAATTCTTGGCAACACTTCTGTGGTTATTAATCCTTTCATTTCATAAGGCACACCAGGTAAGGAAATAAAAACAGTATTATTTTCAAAAAACCACATTCCAGGAGCTGTTCCAAAATGATTCATTAACAAAGTTGCTTTTGAGGGCAATTGCGCTTGATAACGTTGAATTTCTTTAAAAGGATGATTGATTTTAGCAAACAATTTTTGAATATGTTCAATGACTTCTGGATATTCAATAAACTCAGTGTTGTTAAAAAATTGAGCAATTGTTTTTTTCGTGATATCATCTTTAGTAGGGCCTAAACCTCCTGTAATAATAACAATATCAACTCTTTCTTGCGCTTCTTTTAACGCATTTAAAATATGTTGTTGATCATCCTGGATTGACGTAATTTGATAAACAGAAACACCTATCTTATTCAATTCTTGACTTATAAATTGAGAATTGGTATCCACTATTTGACCTATTAAAATTTCATCACCAATTGTTATGATTTCTGCTTTCATTTATTAGATAATTTTATAAGTAATTTCTATTTTTTTATTTTCCTACTCCAAATAAAATTCAATAAATGAAATAAAAAGAAAACACTTATTAAACCAATAAAAAAAGATTTAAAAGAAATAGATGCAAAAGTAAAGTCATTTATTTCTTCAATGAAAAATAACCTAAAAGTAAAGGCATAAAGAAACATCATTGTTAAGAAAAAAATAATTCCTAAAAATCCATATAACCATTTATTTTTATTGTAGTTTTCTGCTAATCTGTAAAAATAAAAGCCAATGTAAAAAATTAAAATATATCCTAAAGCTGACATTTTATTTTATTCTAATTTGAAAAGCTTCTCTCCCTTCCAAAACACCTTTCAAAACATCATTTTCAGAAACTTTTCCAACACCTTCTGGAGTTCCTGTAAAAATAATATCTCCTTTTTTCAAGGTAAAATATTGAGAAACATAGGCAATCAATTCATCTATTTTCCACAACATAGTATTCGATTTTCCATCTTGAACTAGTGTATTATTTTTGTATAATTGAAAAGAAATAGTATCCAAATCAAATTGTTCTTTTGGATAAAATTCACCAATCACTGCACTTCCATCAAATGCTTTTGCTTTTTCCCAAGGCAGCCCTTTTGCTTTGCATTCATCTTGAACGTCTCTTGCTGTAAAATCGATACCTAAACCAATTTCGTCATAATATTTATGTGCAAATTTCGCATCAATAAATTTTCCTACTTTATTGATTTTTACCAAAATTTCCACTTCATAATGAACATCATTGGAAAAAGGCGGAATAAAAAACGGATTGTTTTTTGGTAAAATTGCAGAATCTGGCTTTAAAAAAACAACAGGACTTGTTGGTTTTTCATTGGCTAACTCTTCAATATGTTTTGCGTAATTGCGCCCAATACAAATTATTTTCATTTTCCCCTTTTAATTTCCCCAAAGGGGAAAAATTAATACTCAAAATATTTCGTTACTTATTGCCTTTTTTTTCGTTTTTGTTCCTTCCCTTTGGGAAGGTTAGGATGGGCTTATTATTCTCCTGTTTCAGGAAAAACAATCGCTCTGTTTCCCGAAACAATTATTTGATGATTCAAATGATTATTTACCGCTTTTGCCAACACTAATTTTTCAATATCAGCTCCAATTTTTTTCAAAGTTGAAGGCGTACTTTCGTGCGTAACTGGTTTTACATCTTGCTCAATAATTGGCCCTTCATCCAAATCTTCTGTGGCATAATGCGCTGTAGCTCCAATCAATTTTACGCCTCTTTCATATGCTCGCAAATACGGATTTGCGCCCTGAAATGCAGGTAAAAAAGAATGATGAATATTGATGATTTTTTCAGGATAAGTATTGATAAAATCCGCAGACAATATTTGCATATACCTTGCCAATATAATTAAATCAATCTGATGTTTATCAAGCAATTGAATGAGCTGAGTTTCTTGCAACAATTTGTCATTTTTATCCACAGGTAAATAGTAAAAAGGGACTTGAAACATTTCCGCAACAGGTCTCAACTTTTCATGATTGCTGATAATCATTTTTACGGTACAATTCAAATTTCCTTCTTTGTATCGTTCTAATAAATCATACAAATTATGACTTGTGTGAGAAACCAAAATGGCAACTTGTTGTTTTTTATCTCCATAATGAACTGACCATTTGAATTTCAATGGAGTTGCCAATTCTAAAAAATTAGTTTCTAATTCTTTTTTTGACAAAATAGTACCCTCTGCATTCAAACGAATTCTCATGAAATAGGTGTTTTCAATCGAATTTACATATTGCTGACAACTTAAAATATTGAAGCCTTTTTCAAAAAAGAAACTAGTGATTTTTGCCACCAATCCTTTTTGATCTGGACACTGAATTAAAAAAGTAACGATTTGTGATTTCATAAAAAGCCCATCATAACCTTCCCAAAGGGAAGGAACTACAAACTGGGAAATTTATAGTTATCAGTTATTACTACTTTATTCTATCTTGATTGAATTTAAAAATCAACCTCAATTTTTTAAATACTTTTGATTTTATCCATGCTGCAATTCCTTTCCTTTGGAAAGGTTAGGATGGGCATTATGGTATCCACCTTTTTGGAAAATTCGGCTTTCTTTTTTCTAAAAAAGCATCTCTTCCTTCTTTTGCTTCATCTGTCATGTACGCCAAACGTGTTGCTTCGCCTGCAAAAACTTGCTGACCAACCATGCCATCATCTGTCAAATTCATGGCAAATTTGAGCATTTTTATAGATGTTGGACTTTTCGCCAAAATTTCTTGCGCCCATTCATAAGCAGTATTTTCTAACTCATCATGAGGAATTACAGCATTGACCATTCCCATTTCAAAAGCTTCTTGCGCAGAATAATTTCTCCCTAAAAAGAAAATTTCACGCGCTCTTTTTTGCCCTACCATTTTTGCTAAATATGCAGATCCATAACCTCCATCAAATGAGGTTACATCAGCATCTGTTTGTTTAAAAATTGCATGCTCTTTGGATGCCAATGTTAAATCGCACACTACATGCAAACTGTGACCACCTCCAACTGCCCAACCTGGAACAACTGCAATTACAGCTTTTGGCATGAAACGAATCAATCTTTGAACTTCTAAAATATTCAATCTGTGATACCCATCTTCGCCAACATAGCCTTGATGACCTCGTGCTTTTTGATCTCCTCCAGAACAAAATGAATACACACCATCTTTAGAACTAGGTCCTTCAGCTGATAATAAAACGACTCCTATTGAAGTATCTTCGCCTGCATCGTAAAAAGCATCATACAATTCTTTGGTAGTTTTGGGTCGAAATGCATTCCTTACATCTGGTCTGTTAAAAGCAATTCTTGCTACTCCATTGCATTTTTTATAGGTAATATCCTCATATTCTTTCGCAGTTTTCCATTCAGGTTGTATCATAATTTTGTATTTTGTGCGTTCTTATAACATAAAATCATTGCTTGCAAAAATAAACATTCTTGTGTATGAATCAGAAATCACTCTCATTAATATTTTTAGTTTTCAGTTTTGTTGGGTTTTCGCAACAAATTATTGAAAAGCAAATAGAATCTACTTTTCTAGAAACAACCAGAAATTTACGTATTTATATTCCTGAAGGATATGAAAAAGATAGTATTAAAAATTTCCCACTAGCTATTGTTTTGGATGAAGAATCTATGTTTGATATCTATGTTGGAAATTCAGTATTGTTTTCGAAAAATGACAAAGCACCCAGACAAATTATTGTTGGAATTTCAATGGAAAAAACTAAAAATACCGACATTTCTTTTGATAGAAATACTGGAAGATTAACCACAACAGCAACAAATTTTTATCAATTTATTCGTGATGAAGTCTTGTTTTATATGGAAAGCACCTATAGGACTTCGCCTTTTATTACCTTGGTTGGTCATGGCTACTCTGCAAATTTAATCACACATTTTTTAGAGGAATCAAATCCTATTTTCAACGCATATATTTGTATCAATACCAGTTTTTCTGATTTTATTGGAGCTCAATTACAATCTTATAATTGGGCAACAATCGCAAAAGAAGACACTTTTTTTTATTACTATTTGAATACCTCAAATACACTTTCAAGTGCTAAACAAACTCAAATTGAACAAGTTCAAAAAGGATTATCATCATTAGAAATTAAGAATTTTAAGGTAATTTCTGATGCAATTACAACTTCGAATGCGATTGCTGCAATTGGTGAGGCAATTCCGAGAGCGTTCAGTAATATTTTTGAAATTTATGCTGCCATTTCTGAAGAGGAATTCAATAAAAACATCAAAGAATTATCTCCATTAGATGCCATTGCTTATTTAGAAAACAAATATTTAGAAATCGAGTTTCTTTTTGGAAGCAGTTTGGGAATCAGAGAAAGAGATATTTATGCCATCGAAAAAATAATTATTGAAAAGGAAAATGGTGATCGTTTATTAGATTTTGGAAAAATGATTTTAAAACTCTATCCAAGTTCGCATTTGGGCGATTATTACATTGGCAAATATTACGAAACTGGAAAAAACATAAAAAGAGCCATTACTCATTATAAAATTGGATATGGAAAAATGGATCCTGCAGATCCAAATGCAGATGCTTTTTATGAAAATATTTTAAGACTTGGAGGGAATTAAAAATGTTCAAAATTTAAAATTCAATATTCAAAGTTGGCAAACTCAGAAACTCTTAAACCCTTAAACTTCTATATCAACTCAATTCTGTCGTCTTTTAATAGAATCAATTTTTGTTTATACAAGTTTCCAATGGCTTTTTTAAATGCTTTTTTACTCATATTTAGATGAAACTTGATGGATTCTGGAGAACTTTTATCCGTCAATAATAAAAAACCTTCTTTGCTATTTTTCAGTTTTGTAAGGATTTTTTCAACATCCAAATCAATGACATTTCTGAAACCTTGAGGTCTTAAAGAAACATCAATTTTTCCGTCTTCACGAATGTTTTTTATGTAGCCTGTCACTTCCATTCCTTCTTCAATTTCCGTAAAAATTTCACTTCTAAACAACAATCCTTCGAATTCTTCATCAATCAAAACAATGAAACCCAAAGCAGTTTCTGTTTCAATAACCAATTGTACTTGATCTCCAATTTGCAAATCCATTATCGTATAAATTTAAAATATTGATTTAAAATGTCACTATTTTCGTTACTTGGCGTAAAAATCTCCAGAATTTTTGGTTTTTCAGACGAATCGTAAAACAAACCTAACGATTCTTGTGCACTTTCTGTGGAAAAAGCTTTCAAATAATCGAATTCAAACATTTTTGCCAAATGTTCAGCTGTTAAGCAATGTGGAGTTTCAAAATAATCCAACACATTGGTACTTTTGGGTCCTGGAATAATTTTAAAAATCCCTCCTCCTGAATTATTAATCAAAATAATTCGGAAGTTTTTGGGAATATTTTTATTCCACAACCCATTGCTATCATAGAAAAAACTCAAATCGCCTGTTATAAAAATAGTTTGTTTTTCACTTGCAAAAGCGGCTCCAATTGCAGTACTTGTACTACCATCAATACCACTTGTACCTCTATTACAAAACACATTTAAAGTGGATGAAATCGTAAACAATTGTGCGTATCTTATAATGGCGCTATTGCTAATTTGCAAGTGTGAATTTTCGGGAATACTTGCCAAAACTTGCTCAAAAACCTTAAAATCTGAATGACCTAAAGTTGCTAAAAATTCAGCATGTTTTATTCTTTTTTCATCTCTAATTTTCAACCATTTTGATTGATAATCAGAAATTGTATTTGAAACTAGTGTATTAAAATGTGCAAAAAAATCAGTTGTATTGATTTGAATAAATTCCGACAAACAGAAAAAAGTATTGGTTGCCTTTTTCTCATCAATATTCCAATGATGATTGGGTGCGTATTTTCGTAAAAATGATTTTATTTTTTTAGAGACAATCATTCCTCCGAATGTTATCAAGATTTCAGGACGCAATGACTCAAATTCGTCTTCGCTCAATGAAAAAATCAATTGATCTATAGAATTGATTGCTTTTTCGTGGTGTAAATTAGAGGTAGTTTCAGTTAAAATCAACACACTTTCATCTTCTGCATACACATCCATCAAATGATGTAACTGTTCATCAGGATAATTCACGCCAACCAAAATCATTTTCTTGGAAGCTGCGTTCCAAATTTTAGCAAACTGCTCATAATCAATATGATTATTATCCAATGAACTCATAGAAATATGAGGAAAGTGAAACTTTTGCAATTCATCCGTAGTTTCATACAAAGGCTCATCAAAAGGAATATTTACATGCACAGGTCCTTTTTGGGAAACTGCTAATTGTAAAGCTTCTCCTAATAATTGGGCATTTTTAGTTTTAAAATGAGCACTTTCAACCAAATTTGCTGAAAAAAGAACGTGATTTTCAAACACATTTTCTTGACGAATGGTTTGTCCATCTCCAATATCAATCAAATGTTTTGGTCTGTCAGTAGACAAAACAATCAGGGGAATGCTGCTATAAAATGCCTCAGCAATTGCTGGATAATAATTCAATAATGCAGAGCCTGAAGTGCATAAAATGGCTACAGGTTTTTGAGTTTGTTGCGCAATTCCGAGTGCAAAAAATGCAGCACAACGTTCATCAACCACACTCAACGTTTTGATAGATGGATGATTTACAAAACCAATCGTTAAAGGCGCATTTCTTGATCCTGGAGAAATCACAACTGTCTCAATACCAAATTGATAACACCCAGAAATAACTAATTGAGCAAGCTCTTTTTTTGGAAAAGCCCCTTTTACTTTCCCCAAAGTGGAAAAAACCTCATTCGATAAAACTGTTTTATCTTCCAAATTTTCGATTTTCAATTTATGACTATTAATTCCCTCCCTTTGGGAGGGTCAGGGTGGGCATATTTAATTCCCTTTTTGATAATCTTTTAAAAATTGAGCCAATCCAATGTCGGTTAATGGATGTTTCAACAAACCTTCAATGGCACTTAAAGGGCCTGTCATTACATCAGCACCAATTTTAGCACAATCTATAATGTGCATTGTGTGACGCACTGAAGCTGCTAAAATTTCAGTTTCAAATCCGTAATTATCATAAATAGTTCTGATTTCAGCAATCAAGTTTAAACCATCTGTAGAAATATCGTCTAAACGTCCAATAAATGGCGAAACATACGTTGCTCCTGCTTTTGCAGCTAATAATGCTTGACCTGCAGAAAAAACCAACGTAACATTGGTTTTGATTCCTTTAGATGAAAAATATTTACACGCTTTGATACCATCTTTAATCATCGGTAATTTTACTACAATTTGAGGATGCAATGCTGCCAAAACCTCTCCTTCTTTTACCATTCCATCAAAATCGGTTGCAATTACTTCTGCAGAAACATCACCATCCACCAATTCGCATATTGCTTTGTAATGATTGATAATATTTGTTTCACCCGTAATTCCTTCTTTTGCCATTAAAGATGGATTTGTGGTTACACCATCCAAAATTCCTAAAGCCTGAGCTTCTTTGATTTGTGCTAAGTTTGCAGTATCTATAAAAAATTTCATATTGTTAGATTGATTTGTTTGTAATAGTTTTGCAAAGTTACAATTTTAGAAAAGAATCTAAATTTTAAAACCTTATTTTTGTGAAAATAATTATGATTTATTTGATGTTTCGTAAACTTTCAATGCTATTGCTTTTCACCTCGATATTTTTCTCTTGTTCAAATCAACAGAAAATGGATGAAATTGAAGAAATTCCTGAAATCGTAAAATGTGATATTGAAAATTTACAAATCACTGAAAATGATTCCATTGCAATTTCTAATACTTCAAATCCAAGTATTTGGAAAGGTTTGTACAACGCCACTTCTGTTCGTATAAATTTCACAAAAAAAGTGGGTGATGATGGCGAAACAGAAAAATTTACCACCGTTTTTTTAAAAAATAATAATTGCTTAAAAGTTGAGCGAGCTTATAAATTTTATGATGGAAAAGAGGTCGATATTTCTGCAGTTACTCAAGTTACAATTTTAGATTTCTCCTTACAAAACTATACAATTGACGAACTTTTTTCAGGAATAATTACTTATATAGATCCTCATGACAAGGAAACTTATACAAGAAAATTTTGGATTGAATTGCAACCTGAAATAAGCGAACCTTCAAATATACTTTTATTCAAAAATTGTTTTGGAAATAAAATTCCGATTGAAATTGATATCAATAATGATAAAAATACTGATTTTCAATTGATTGCTGAAGAAATTAAAGACATTGGAAACAACCCTAAATTTTCTTATTTTACTATAAAATTGATTTCAACAAATACTGCAATCACTAAAATTTTATCTCCTAAAAGAAGCAATAGTCCTTATTTTGTAATTTTTGAACCTCCTTTTTCTTCAGAAAATACGGAGCAATATTTTGGTGGTGTCAAAAACGAATTGGATGTGTTTTATCAATTTGAACCACCTTATGAAAACTATAATTATTTTTTAAGTAATAAGTTGACTTATAGAGAAATACTCACCAACAACAAAAAAGATTATTTTGTAATCAGCTTATTTCTTGGAGGAAAACAGTATTTTGGTTGGATACAATTTGAATTAGATTCGGCCAATTGTGCTGTCAAAATTGTAGAAACGTATTTAAATCCTGTTCCAGATGAACACATTTTTGTAAACTAATCTTTTACAATTTATAATGATTCATCAATAATTTTTGATAAACTTTATCAGGCAAAATTCGTTTTAAAACAATCGAAAACTTCTCCATAAATTTCCCAACTTTATAATGAATTTTTGGTATTGGATTATTGATGATTTCATAAACTTTTTCTGCCATTGCTAACGGATTCATACCACTATCAACGTGTGAATTCATCAAATCTAAATTTTGTTGATACGATTTTTTATATGCAGAATTTTCGAAAACAGGCGTGTGATATCTTCCTGCAGCAATATTGGTAGCAAAATCACCTGGAGCAACATTCACCACATGAATTCCGAATTGTTGCACTTCCATATTTGTGGCTTCTGAAATCAATTCCAAAGCACCTTTTGTAGCAGAATACACCCCTCTAAAAGGCAAACCCATATAGCCAGCAATGGAGGTAATATTGATAATCAACCCTGATTTTTGAGCACGCATTGTTGGCAAAACTGCTTTCATTACATCAATAGCACCAAAAAAATTGGTATCAAAAACGCGTCTCATTTCATCTGTTGGAGTATCTTCAATTGGACCTGTTATTCCCATCCCTGCATTGTTTATCAATACATCAATTTTGCCTTCTTGTTGAATAATTTGTTCAATTGCAATTTGAATAGTATCCTTTTTTAACACATCCAAAGCAATCATTGTAAAAGGTAAAACTTCCGTTTTTTGAGGATTTCTACTTGTCCCATAAACGTTAAATCCTTTTTCTGATAAAAAAACAGCCATCGATTTTCCAATGCCAGAGGAAGCACCAGTAATTAAAACAACTTTTTTTGTTGATGTTGTTTGGTTTTGGGTTTGTGGTTGATGGTTCAAAGTTTTGAATTTTGAGTTATGAGTATACAAAAATCGAAAAAAAAATTAAATAAGGATTATTTATAAATTCGACTCTTAAAAGTCCTTTCCTTTGGAAAGGATTTAGGATAGGAAAAGAAAAAATGGCAAGCTATCTACATCACACTGCTACAACCTAATACCTTTGCTGTGTTCCCACCCTGGAGGATTCAAAGGGAGCTAGTTGTGTAGGACTTGCCGCTGCAAATTTACAATCTATTTTTATTTTACCAATTAAAAAAAACCTAAATTTTCTGTAACATTTTTATTAAAAAGTTTACTAACTAGATTAAATTGAGGATTAATATCAAAAACTCAATTATCACTAACTTGAAAATCAATATATTTGTATCACTAACTAAATTTTTAAACAATGGAAAATCAAGCAAACAGTAAAAACATAATTCTAAATAATGGATTATATTTTGGGGTAATCTTAATATTAGCAAGTTTAATTCCTTATGGTATGGGAATGCATTTTGAACCTACTGCTGGGTATTTTAATTTTGCTGCAATAGTTTTAGTTATTATTTTATTTCCAATACTAGGAATGAATAAATTCAAAAACTTAAACAATGGTTTTATGACTTGGGGACAGGGAGTAAAAATTGGTTTAGGAATTGTTTTGATTGGCTCAGTAATAAGTATTATTTACCAATACTTTTTCACAACATTTATTGAACCAGAATTTTACAATCAATTAGCAGAAGTTACAAGAAATTCATTACTTGATGCAGGTTTAACCGAAGATCAAATTGAAATGCAAATGAACATGCAATCTAAATTTCAAGGGACACCTATGGGTTATGCTGTTGGTATTTTATTTATGGCTTTCATAGGTTTTGTTTCTTCAGCAATAATTGCCGCAGTAAAAAAGAAATCAGAATTTGAAACTTACTAGTTCATATATTCAAAGTTCAAAGTTTTTTATAATTTTGAAATTTAAACTTTAAACCCGAAACCACATTAAGAAATGGATATTTCAGTGGTCATTCCACTTCTCAACGAAGAAGAATCTTTACTAGAATTACACGATTGGATTGCAAATGTCATGCAATCCAATCGTTATTTATATGAAATCATTTTTATTGATGATGGAAGTACAGACAATTCTTGGAAAATTATTAAACAATTATCACAAAAAAACAACGCCGTAAAAGGCATTCGTTTTCAAAAAAATTATGGAAAATCTCAAGCGTTAGATGCTGGTTTTGAAAAAGCGCAAGGAAATGTAATTATTACCATGGATGCTGATTTACAAGACAATCCTGAGGAAATTCCTGAGTTGTACAACTTGATTATCAATGGCGATTTTGATTTAATTTCAGGTTGGAAAAAGAAACGTTATGACAACGTTTACACAAAAAATATTCCGTCAAAACTATTCAATTCAATTGCTCGAAAAACATCAGGATTGCAATTGCACGACTTTAATTGCGGTTTAAAAGCGTACAAAAAAGACGTTGTAAAAGCCATAAAAGTGAGTGGTGAAATGCACAGATACATTCCGATTTTAGCAAAAAACGAAGGATTTACAAAAATTGATGAAAAAATAGTACAGCATCAAGCAAGAAAATACGGAGTTACCAAATTTGGAATGAGCCGTTTTATCAATGGTTATTTGGATTTAATCACTATTTCTTTCTTATCAAAATTTGGAAAAAGACCCATGCATTTTTTCGGACTTTGGGGAACAATCGTCTTTATTTTTGGGTTTTCTGCGGCTATTTACATCGGTATTTCCAAACTCCACAAAGTTTACAATGGCATAAAAACAATCTTAGTTACTGATAATCCCTGGTTTTACATCGCGCTAACTTCCATGATTTTAGGGACTTTATTATTTTTAGCTGGGTTTATTGGAGAGTTGATTATCAAATCAAAAAATGATGAAAAACATTATAAAATAAAAGAACAACTTAATTTCTAAATTTTATCTTTGTAAAAAAAAACAATTATGGATTCTATACTACAAAAAGCAACAGCATGGTTAACACCAACTTTTGATGCTGAAACCCAAACTGAAATTCAAAACTTAATTGATACCAATCCAACAGATTTAGCTGACAGATTTTATAAAGAAATGGAATTTGGTACAGGTGGAATGCGCGGAACTATGGGCGCAGGAACCAATAGAATCAATAAATATACTTTAGGAAGAGCTACTCAAGGCTTATCAAATTACCTAAACAAAAATGTAAAAAAAGAGCAATTAAAAGTAGCTATTGCCTACGATTGTAGACATAACAGTAAAAAATTCGCAAAAATTGTGGCTGATGTGTTGTCTGCAAACAATATCAAAGTTTTCTTATTTGAAGATTTACGCCCAACTCCAGTGTTATCTTTTACGGTTCGCCATTTAAATTGTGATGCAGGAATTGTTTTAACAGCATCACACAATCCTCCAGAATATAATGGATACAAAGTGTATTGGGCTGATGGCGGACAAATTGTACCTCCTCATGATTCAGGAATTATTGGCGAAGTAAATGCACTTGATTTTTCGGAAATTAACTTTACAGCGAACGAAAATTTAATTGAATATATTGGGAAAAATGTAGATGATGTTTTTATCAGTGAATCTGTAAAAAACGGAAGTTTATCTGATAAAGTAGATAGAAAAAATCTAAAAATTGTCTTCACATCTATTCACGGAACTTCCATAGTTTCTGTTCCAGATGCATTGAAAAAAGCAGGTTATACCGATGTTCATATTGTGGAAGAACAACGAATTCCTGATGGTGATTTTCCAACCGTAAAATCTCCAAATCCTGAAGAGCCTGAAGCCTTGAAAATGGCAACAGATTTGGCAAACAAAATCGGAGCTGATATTGTGATTGGAACTGATCCTGATTGCGATAGATTAGGAGTTGCAGTTCGCGATACTGAAGGAAATATGAAATTGCTAAATGGGAATCAAACCATGGTAGTAATGACCAATTTCTTATTGAAAAAATGGAAAGAAGAAGGCAGAATTAATGGAAAACAATTTATAGGTTCTACCATAGTTTCTACAGAATTGGTAAACGAAGTTGCTGCAAAATTTGGAGTTGAAACAAAAGTAGGCTTGACAGGTTTTAAATGGATTGCCAAAATGGTGGTTGATTTTCCTGAAATGGAATTTATTGGTGGTGGTGAAGAAAGTTTTGGCTATATGGTTGGCGATTTTGTTCGCGATAAAGATGCTGTTACTGCAACACTTTTGGCTTGCGAAGTTGCTGCGTTCGCAAAACAACATGGAAGTTCATTTTATGAGGAATTATTGACCATTTATGTCGAAAATAATTTCTATAAAGAACATCTGATCTCATTAACTAAAAAAGGAATGGAAGGTGCTGCAGAAATTCAAAAAATGTTGAGCGATATGCGTAACAATCCATTATCGATGATTGATGGAGAAAAAGTAGCGACTTTGGCAGATTATGATGAAGCTATTTTGAAAGATATTAGAACAGGAAAAGAAACTAAAATTGATTTGCCAACATCAAATGTGTTGATTTATCAAACTGAAAATGGTACTAGAATTGCAGCAAGACCAAGTGGAACTGAACCAAAGATTAAATTTTATTTTAGCGTAAATACACCTTTAGATTCAAAAGATAATGCAAAAAATGTTGAAGCAGCATTGGATGCAAAAATTCAACGAATTATTAAAGAGATGAATTTAGTTTAATGAAGCATTTCAAGGAGATTTTAAAATACGAGAAAAAGTATCGAAAGTTTACTTTATTAAATATTGTATTCAATATTTTCTACGCTATTTTCAATGTCCTTTCTGTTTTAGCGTTCATCCCGGTTTTGAGTATCCTTTTTGAAAAAAATGAAAAGGTTACTAAACTACCTGTTTACGAAGGAATTACACATATTGGTGAATATTTAAAGGATAGTTTTTATTATTTTATTGCTCAAAAAATAGCCAATGAGGGTGAAATAAAAACCTTGCTTTTTATTTGTTTACTGACACTTTCGTTATTCTTTTTTAAGAATTTATTTCGATATTTGGCTTCTTATTCCATCACCTTTTTAAGAACAGGAATTGTAAAAGATTTAAGAGATAAATTGTATCGAAAAATAATAGAATTACCTATTTCTTATTTTACTGAAAAACGAAAAGGGGATATCATTGCCAGGATGACTTCTGATGTTCAAGAAGTAGAAGTTTCTATTCTAACATCTATAGAAACCATTGTAAGAGAACCACTTACGGTAATTATTGCTATTGGAATCATGTTATTTATGAGTGTAAAATTGACACTATTTGTGTTCATTTTACTACCTGTTTCTGGATTTATTATATCATCTATTAGCAAAAAACTAAAAGCAAATTCTGTAAAAGCACAACAAGAAACAGGTACTTTTTTATCTTTTATAGAAGAAACATTAACAGGTTTACGAATCATTAAAGGATTCAATGCAGAAAATGTAATTGAAAAGAAATTCAACCAATCAACTCAACATTTTAAATCCTTGATGATCAGTGTCTTTCACAGACAAACATTGGCTTCACCTATGAGTGAATTTTTAGGATCTGCAACCATTATTGCCATTCTTTGGGTTGGAGGAACAGAAGTTTTATCAAAAACAAGTTCGTTACAATCAGAAGAATTTTTTGGATATATTGTGTTGTTTTACACGGTTCTAAATCCGATAAAACTCATCACAACTTCTTATTACAATATCCAAAAAGGAGAAGCTTCTGCAGAACGCATCATGCAAGTTTTACAAACAGAAAACAGCATTAAAGACATTCCAAATGCACTTGTAAAAAATGATTTTACGAAAGAAATTACTTTTCAAAATATCTCTTTCAAATACAAAAAAGAGTATGTTTTACAAGACTTTTCATTAACAATCAAAAAAGGGGAAACTGTTGCTTTGGTTGGACAATCTGGGAGTGGAAAATCGACATTAGCGAATTTAATTACGCGTTTTTATGATGTTGACAAAGGAACTGTTTTGATAGACGGAATTGATATTAAACAAATGACAGTTAAATCATTACGTGGATTAATGGGAATTGTATCTCAAGAATCTATTTTGTTTAATGATACCATTGCAAACAACATCAAATTGGGTGCACAAGAAGCCTCAAAAGAAGCAATTTTAGAAGCATCACAAATTGCAAATGCATTGGAGTTTATCGAAAATTTACCTCAACAATTTGACACTAATATTGGTGATAGTGGCAATACACTTTCTGGCGGACAAAAACAACGTTTATCCATTGCCAGAGCCGTTTTGAAGAATCCACCCATCATGATTTTGGATGAAGCAACTTCTGCTTTAGATACAGAATCTGAGCAATTAGTGCAACAAGCGCTCGAAAAAATGATGCAAAATAGAACCTCTTTAGTGATTGCACATAGACTATCTACGATTCAAAAAGCTGATTTAATTGTAGTTATGAAAAAAGGGAAAATTGTAGAACAAGGAAAGCACGAAGAACTATTAGCCAAAAAAGGTGAGTATTTCAAATTGGTTACGATGCAAAGTTTAAGCTAAAACTTTTTCAATTGTTATTTTTATCCTGATATTTTAGTAATAATTGACCCATTTTTTGATGAATTAAATTCATGGCTTTCAATGGCCTTAGCATCACTTTAAAACTTACTATTTTTCCTTCATCATTCCAAGAGATCATGTCAATTCCATTGATTAAAATTCCATCAACTTCAACTTCGAATTCTAGCAAAGTCTCTGTATCATTAACTACTTCTCTTACATATTTAAAAGAATCATTAAACAAAATTTCAAATGCCGCAGATAAATACATCAAAGTAAGTTGTTTTCCTTTTTGTGGTGTGTGCACAATTGGCGAGTAAAAAATCACTTCTTCCGCTAATATGGCTGATAGTTTTGCCTTATTTTGATTAAAAATAATCTCGTGCCAAGTTTCAAGATGTGAGTTCATTCAGTGTTTTTTTAATCCTAAAGACGTCCCTTTTTGAATCATAAATTGATATGAAGCTTCATGTTCATTGGGAATTTCTCCCTCCAAAATAGCCTCTTTTATGGCTTCTTTAATCATTCCAATTTCTCTACAAGGTTGCAAATTAAAAGCGTTCATAATCTCTTCACCAGAAATTGGCGGTTGAAAATTACGAATATGATCACGCTCTTCTACTTCTTTAATTTTGGTTCTTACCAATTCAAAATTTTGATGGTATTTTTTAAATTTTGAAGGATTTTTGGTGGTAATATCAGCTTCACATAAAGTCATCAAGGAATGAATATCTTCTCCAGCATCAAAAATCAAACGTCTTACAGCAGAATCAGTAACTTCCGAAGCTAAAACAATGGGTCTTGAGCTTAATAACACCATTTTTTGAACAAATTTCATTTTAGTATTCAAAGGCATTTTCAATCTTTGAAACAATTTAAATACCATTTTTGATCCCACAAATTCATGTCCATGAAACGTCCAACCTACTTTTTTACTGAATTTTTTTGTAGGTGCTTTTCCAATATCATGCAACAATGCTGACCAACGTAACCAAACATCATCTGTATTTACAGCAATATTATCAACTACTTCTAAAGTGTGGTAAAAATTATCTTTATGTTTCTGCCCTTCTACCTCTTCTACTCCTTTTAAGGCAATCAATTCTGGTAAAATTTGAGGTAATAAATTGGTTTTTTCTAACAATAAAAATCCGATGGATGGTTTTTTTGATGCTAAAATTTTATGCAATTCATCCACAATTCGCTCACGAGTAATGATTTCTAAACGTTCAGCATTTTTGGTAATTGCAGCCAATGAATTTTCTTCAATTTCAAATCCCAATTGTGTAGCAAAACGAATGGCTCGCATCATTCGTAAAGGATCATCAGAATACGTAATGTCAGGATTTAATGGTGTTTTAATCAATTGATTTTGCAAATCTTTCATTCCTTCAAAAGGATCTACTAACTCGCCAAAACTCTCTTCATTCAAACTCAACGCAAGCGCATTTATGGTAAAATCGCGTCTGTTTTGGTCATCTTCCAATGTTCCTTCTGAAACTTCAGGATTTCTACTTTCTTCAAAATAGGATTCTTTTCTTGCGCCAACAAATTCAATTTCAATGTCTTGAAAACGCAACATCGCTGTTCCATAGGTTTTAAAAACCTGCACTTTTGGTTTATTTGGCAACAATTTAGACACTTGATTTGCGAGGTCAATTCCACTACCAACAGCAACAATATCAATATCTTTAGCAGTGCCTCTTTTCAAAAAATAATCACGTACAAAACCTCCAATAACATAACTTTTGAGATCTAGTTTTTTAGATGCTTGTGAAATAATGCTGAAAATTTCTTGAGAAATAGCCTCTTTGTGTGTCATATTTTTAAAAAGAAAGCGCAAATTTATTGTTTTAAGTTCTTTTAAGCATCAATTTGATAGAGAAAATTGTATTTACATTTGTACTTTTGTCGAAATGCAATTTATGAATAAAGAATGATTATTGTAAGAATTCTTGGTGGTTTGGGAAATCAACTATTTCAATATGCCTATGCTAAATCTCTGGCAGAAAAAGGATACCATGTAAAAATTGATGTTTCCGCTTTTAAAAACTACAAACTTCATGGAGGGTATCATATGGATCAATTTAAAATTGATTTAGAAACGAGTTCTTCTGCAGAAAATTTGTTTGCAAAATATTTTTTTAATTTCCCTAAAAAGGAAAAAACCTTGCTTTTTCAAGAGGATTTTTTAACTCCATTCAGATACAAATACATAAAAGGATATTTTCAAACTGAAAAATATTTTGAAGATATTAGACCCATTTTACTAAAACAATTGGTTGTAAAAAAACAACTAGCGAGTTCTACAATTCAGTATTTAGAAGAAATTACCATCAAAAAAAACACCTGTGCTATTCACATCAGAAGAGGTGATTATATTTTGGATGAAAAAGCAAATAAAGTTCACGGAGTTTGCGACCTCAATTATTACAAAGAAGCCATCAAATTGATGCGTGAAAAATGTGGTGACGTTCATTTTTTTGTGTTTTCTGATGATATAAATTGGGTGAAAAAAAATCTAAAAATTAAAAATTCAGTGTATGTAGAACATGAGGTAATTCCGCATGAAGACCTACATTTAATGAGTTTGTGTAAACATAATATTACTGCAAATAGCAGCTTTTCTTGGTGGGCAGCTTGGCTAAATCAACATAAAAATAAAATTGTAATTGCTCCAAAACAATGGTTTGTAAGTAAAGAAAATGAAGTGGCTTGTAATGATTGGATAAAACTATGAAAAC
>JANQTK010000148.1 GCA_030731695.1 Polaribacter sp. | reverse complement strand
AATGCAAGTCAAACCAATTTTGGAGCACCTATCAATTTCAACGGAAATGATCCTGTAGGATTGTTTAAAGAAGGTGTTTTAGTTGATATCATTGGTACTTATAATGGTGGAAATGGTAATTTTGCTTTGAATAAAACTCTAAGAAGAAAAAATGGTGTTTCTAAACCAAATACTACTTTTGATATTGTGAATGAATGGGATGAATATCCACAAGACAATGTTAATGATATTGGAACTCACAGTAGTATTTTGAGTGTAACTTCTTTTGAAAACTCGGGTTTTACATTATTTCCAAATCCTGTAACATCGAAGCTTTTTATCACAAATAATTTTGGAGATGAAATTGTAACAATTTCAATTTTCAATGCCATTGGTAAAAAAGTTTTTCTAAGTCAACAATCTACAAAGGAATTAGATGTACAATTTTTATCAAAAGGAATTTATTTCATAAAAATAGCTACTGAAAAAGCTATCTTTGCATCAAAATTTGTGAAAGAATAATGCGTATAAATATATTATCCCTGCTCCTATTTTTAGTTTTTTTGGTTGGATATGCTCAACCACCAGCTAATTATTATAATAGTGCCACTGGAACTGGTTACACTTTAAAAACTCAGTTAAAAAATATTATCAAAAATGGTCATATTGATCGTGGTTATAGTGCTTTGTTAGATGGCTATATTAATACTGATAGTGATTTATTTTACGAGAATGACAATTCTGTTTTAGATATGTATTCAGAAAATCCAACAGGACAAGACCCATATAATTTTCAACACAATCAGCGAAATTGTGGCAATTACAACTCAGAAAATGACTGCTACAATAGAGAACATATTTTTCCTCAAGGCTATTTCAATGAAAATTTACCCATGCGTTCAGATATACATCATGTAGTGCCAACAGATGGATATGTTAATGGCAGAAGAAATAATTTTCCTTTTGGAGAAGTTTCAAATGCTATTTGGACATCAAACAATAATTCAAAATTAGGAACAAATACTTTTGACTCCTTTAGAGGAACTGTTTTTGAACCAATTAATGAATTTAAAGGAGATATTGCACGTATGTTATTATACTTTGCAACACGTTATGAAGATGAAGTTTTGGATAATTCTTGGGATAATCATGATAGCACAGAAAGCAATCCTTTGAACGGAACTAAAAACCAGTTTTATGAATCTTGGTACATTCGTTTATTAATCAAATGGCATACACAAGACCCTGTAAATCAGCGTGAAATTGTTAGAAATAACGAAGCCTATCAATATCAAGGAAATAGAAATCCGTTTATTGACCATCCTGAGTTTGTGGCACAAATTTGGAGTAATGTACTTTCTACAACTAATTTTAGTTTGATTGATGCTATTGAAATGTATCCAAATCCGGCTGAAGGAAATACCTTGTTTTTTAAATCAAAAAATGCAATTTCTGTCCAAATCGTGAGTATTTTAGGCAAGCAACTGATCTATCAAAAATTAGAAAATACTGCTTCTCAAATCGATATTTCATCTCTGAAATCTGGTATTTATTTGGTGAAAATTTCTTCAAAAGACCTGAATATTACCAAGAAATTAATAAGAAAATAGCTGTTATAAAAAATTGAATTTTGTTAATTCAATTCATCAAATAACTATTGTTTAAAACATCGTGAATAACTCCTAAATTTCTTTGAAGTTATCTCTTAGAAATCTATTGAAAAAAAGTAAATTTGCACTTTATTTTTAATCAAACTAGCAACCCATGATTCATTTCTTTGGTGACCAAAAAACAACTGTATTTGCTGTTCAATCAACAAAAGAATTTTCTACTGAAACTATTTCTAAATTATCTTGGTTGTTTGGCAACCAACCTAAAATAAATGCGGCGTCTATTGACGCCTTTTTTGTTGGCCCAAGAGCAGCAATGATTACTCCTTGGAGTACAAATGCCGTTGAAATTACGCAAAATATGGGCATTTCTGACATCATCAGAATTGAAGAATTTTCAGTCTCTACTGACGATTTTTCAGGATACGACCCTATGATTTCTGAAAAATTTAAGGGATTACATCAAGATATTTTCACTATCAATATTCAACCGGAATCTATTTTAGAAATCGAAGATATTGCTGCCTATAATGCCCAAGAAGGACTTTCTTTGAGTGATGAAGAAGTTGCTTATCTAGAGGGAGTTGCTACTAAAATAGGAAGAAAATTAACAGATTCAGAAGTTTTTGGATTTAGTCAAGTAAACTCAGAGCACTGTCGTCATAAAATATTCAACGGAACTTTTGTAATTGATGGAGAAGAGCAACCTACTTCCCTATTCAAAATGATCAAAGAAACGTCTAAACAACATCCCAATGATATTGTTTCTGCATATAAAGACAATGTGGCATTTATAAAAGGTCCTAATGTGACTCAATTTGCGCCAAAAACCGCTGACAAACCTGACTACTATCAAACATCATTATTTGATTCCGTGATTTCTTTAAAAGCAGAAACCCACAATTTTCCAACTACAGTAGAACCATTTAATGGTGCTGCAACAGGTTCAGGTGGAGAAATTAGAGATCGTTTGGCGGGTGGAAAAGGCTCTATTCCGTTAGCTGGAACAGCAGTATATATGACTTCTTATTCACGTTTGGAAGCAGAAAGACCTTGGGAACAAAAGTTTGAAGCCAGAAAATGGTTGTACCAAAAACCCATGGATATTTTAATCAAAGCATCCAATGGCGCATCCGATTTTGGAAATAAATTTGGACAACCTTTAATCACAGGCTCCGTTTTTACATTTGAACACGAAGAAAATCAAGCTTCAAGCACTGCAAAAGCGCGTAAATTAGGTTTTGACAAAGTAATTATGCAAGCTGGCGGAATTGGCTACGGAAAAGCTGACCAAGCCATTAAAGACACTCCAAAAGTAGGTGATAAAATTGTGATTTTAGGTGGTGAAAATTACAGAATTGGAATGGGTGGTGCTGCTGTTTCATCAGCTGATACTGGTGAATTTGCCTCAGGAATTGAACTAAATGCGGTTCAACGTTCCAATCCAGAAATGCAAAAACGTGCTGCAAATGCCATTCGCGGCATGGTAGAAAGTGATGAGAACTTTATTGTTTCTATTCACGATCATGGTGCAGGTGGACACTTAAACTGCTTATCAGAACTAGTAGAAAATACAGGGGGATTGATTGATTTGGATAAATTGCCTGTGGGTGATCCAACTTTGTCTGCGAAAGAAATTATCGGAAATGAATCGCAAGAACGTATGGGATTGGTCATTGCTGAAAAACATTTAGAAACGCTTCATAAAATAGCAGACAGAGAACGTTCTCCCATATATGATGTTGGTGAAGTAACAGGAAATGAGCGATTTACTTTTAAATCAAAATCAACAGGAATCAAACCTATGGATTTGGCTTTGGAAGATATGTTTGGCTCATCTCCCAAAACAATTATGACCGACAAAACTGTGTTCAGAAATTATAAAAATCCGAGGTATAAAACCAAAAATTTACAAATTTACCTTGAACAAGTATTGCAATTAGAGGCGGTTGCTTGTAAAGATTGGTTGACAAATAAAGTGGACAGATGTGTTGGCGGAAAAGTTGCCAAACAACAATGTGTAGGTTCTTTACAAATTCCGTTGAATAATGTGGGTGTAATGGCTTTGGATTATCATGGAAAAGAAGGAATTGCAACTTCGATTGGGCACGCTCCTATTTCGGCGTTGATTCATCCAGAATCTGGTAGCAGAAATGCCATTACAGAAGCTTTAACCAATATTATTTGGGCTCCATTAAAAGATGGATTGCAATCTGTTTCTTTATCTGCAAACTGGATGTGGCCTTGCAAAAACGAAGGCGAAGATGCTCGTTTGTATAAAGCTGTAAAAGCGGTTTCAGAGTTTGCTATTGATTTGGGAATCAATGTTCCAACAGGAAAAGATTCGCTTTCAATGAAGCAAAAATATCCTGATGGAGAAGTAATTTCTCCAGGGACTGTAATTATTTCTGCAGCTGCAAATTGCAGTGAAATTAGCAAAGTTGTAGAGCCTGTTTTGCAAATTGATGGAAGAACGATTTATTATATCAACATTTCTCAAGACAGTTATAAATTAGGAGGAAGTTCTTTCAATCAGATTTTAAATACCATTGGAAATGAAACTCCGGATGTGAAAAGTGCTGCTTTTTTAAGTAACGCTTTCAATACCATTCAAGATTTTATCAAAGAAGATAAAATACAAAGTGGTCATGATATTGCTTCTGGTGGATTGATTACCACATTGTTAGAAATGTGTTTTGCAGAAGTCAATTTAGGTGCAGATTTTGATCTTTCTGGATTGAATGAAACGGATTCTATAAAACTATTATTCTCAGAAAATGCCGGAATTGTTTTTCAAGCAGAGGAATCTATTGAAGCAATTTTAACTGAGAAAAACATTGAATTCTTTGCCATTGGAACTTGTAATAATTCTGGAAAAATCAACATCAAAAATCAAGAAGACACTTTCTCTTTTGATGTAGCAACAATGAGAGATATTTGGTACAAAACCTCGTATTTATTCGATCAAAAACAAACTGCCAATAATCTAGCTGAAGCAAGATACCAGAATTATAAAAAGCAACCTTTAACCTATAAATTTCCTACTCATTTTACAGGTAAGTTAGAAGACGTCATTGCGAACGAAGTGAAGCAATCCGTTAATAAAAGAGAGATTACTTCGTCGAAAACTCCTCGTAATGACAAAAATCGTCCAAAAGCAGCCATCATCAGAGAAAAAGGTTCAAACTCTGAAAGAGAAATGGCAAATGCCATGT
>JANQTK010000147.1 GCA_030731695.1 Polaribacter sp. | reverse complement strand
AAATTGATAACTCTCTTAGAAATACACTCAGAAAACTTTTTAAAAAAGGATTAAGAGAAAATCCTCATCAGTATAAAAAATAGACACTTTATTCACTAATTATCAGAAAATCATTTAATTAAAGTTTTGTTAATTTTTTTAAATTACATCATAAAGGTTTAATGTATTGTTACTTTTGTTAAACAAAAAACCAAAAAAACACCATGAAATCATTTATTTTTAATTTTTCCATCTTATTTATTATCCTTTTTTTAACAACTAATACCAAAGCGCAAAATTTTCAAGGAAAGGCAGTTTACATATCTAAATCAAAAATGGATCTTGGTACTTGGGGAGCAAGAATGAGTGAAGAACAAAAAAAGCAGGTTGCTGAGCGTTTAAAAAATAGACTCGAAAAAACGTATGTTTTAACTTTCAATATGCAAGAATCAATGTTTTTAGAAAAGGAAAAAATTGATGCCATCTCTGGTGCAACAGATTCTTGGGGAGGTTATTTTTCACGTGGTGATCAGTATAAAAATGTGAAAGAAAATGCGCTTATACAAAGTCAAGAATTTTATGGAAAACGCTTTTTAGTGAAAGATGCCTTGTATAAAATTGATTGGAAATTAGGAACAGAAACCAAGAAAATAGGAGATTATACTTGCTATAAAGCCAAAGCTTTTGTACCTAATGTTGAATTAAATTGGTATAACTTTTCTTGGAGTGATTTAAATGAAGATGCAACAGAAAAAGAAAAAACAGCCGAAGAAAAATTAACAGTTGTAGAAGCTTGGTATACACCTCAAATTCCTGTTGCTCAAGGTCCTGCTGAGTTTTGGGGATTACCTGGTTTAATTTTGGAAGTAAGTGTACAAAACACCACACTTTTATGCTCTGAAATTGAAATAAATCCAAAGGAAAAAGTAACTATTATTGCTCCAGATAAAGGAGAAGAAACTACAAAGAATGACTATGTTTCTATCGTTAGAAAGAAAATGGTAGAAATGAGAGACCAAAGAATGGGAAGAAGAAGAGGGCGTTAATCTTTAAAATACAAAACAAAAAAACCTCAACTTTTAGATAAGTTGAGGTTTTTTATTGTGGAGACGCCGATAAGTGAAATTTTATCATTTCTAGACAAGTAAAAAAGACCTCAACTCGAGGTCTTTTTAATGTAAAGCAAACCTTATAGAAATAATAAAAAATACAAAAAGATGGATCAAAAAGAGAGTTCAGAAGAGAAAATTTCTAGGGTTATTAGTGAAGCTGTTGAGCTAATTATTAGTTGGATCAGAGGAAAGAATAATGGATAGAAAATGAAATTAGAATAGTGCAGTAAAATGCCTATTCTGATTTTATCTCTTTCTTTAAAAAAAAAGTGGCTAATTTGTGTTTCTTTAATACCGGAAAAGAATATCCGTATTTTCATTACTATTTTGCTCAAAGGTTTTTGCAATCTCTAATTCATTAGTGCGTTTATGTAGTTTTTAATTCTTCATTTTATCTGATGCTAGGTTTTTTTGGTCTAAAGAGGTTTGTTTTTAACTCAGATTATTATTGTGTTTTGTTATTTTTTTCTAAAAAGTGGTTATTGATAAAATTAAAAAATAAAATTTAGTATATTTGGTTTTCCAAACTGGTTTACCAGTTTTTATTCATTATGTAAAATACTAATATTAAAAGACAGTATTTTTTTTAAATTGTTTAAAACTAAATTAAATAGAGTATAAATATGAAGAAGTTCATTTATTTGTTTTCAATCATTTTTGCATTTTTTTCTTTAAAAATTAATTCTCAAGAGTTCCTTGCTAATAATATAGCGGAATATAATTATTTAATAGAAAATGCAAAAGCAGGAACAACAATTATACTTAAAAATGGTATTTGGAAAGATGTAAACTTAAATGCATTTGGTAATGGTACTAAAGAAAATCCAATAGTTGTTAAAGCAGAAACTGCTGGAGAGGTAATTATTTCTGGCAATTCGGTTTTAAATATCTTTGGAGAATATGTCATTGTAAGTGGACTTTGGTTTAAAGATGGTAACTCAAGTTATAAATCTGTTGTGCAGTTTAGAAAGGATTCTAAAACAGCTGCTAATAATTGTCGTTTAACAAATTCAACAATCTCTTACTTTGCAGTTCAAGATGGTGTTGTAAACCATTGGGTAGATATTTGGGGTAAAAATAACAGAATAGACCATAACAACTTTACTGGAAAAGAAAGTGAAGGAACTACCTTAGTTGTTTGGTTGAAAGGTGACGAACATATAAATAACAATCATATAATTGAATACAATATTTTTGGAGAAAGACCCGATTTAGGAAAAAATGGAGGTGAAACCATTCGTATTGGAACTAGTGATAACTCAATGAAATCCTCTAAAACGTTAGTTCAAAAAAACGTTTTTGCCAATTGCAATGGAGAAATCGAAATTATATCAAATAAATCTTGTGATAATATTTTTAGAGAAAATTTATTTATTGGGAGCCAAGGAACTTTAACCTTAAGACATGGTAATAATGCTCTAGTTGAAGGCAATGTTTTTTTAGGAAATGGTATTTCCAAAACAGGAGGTATTCGTATTATTAATGAAGGCCATATAATTAGAAATAATCTGCTAATTGGTTTAGAAGGTGATGGTTTTAGAGGGCCAATTGTGGTTATGAATGGTGTGCCAAATTCGCCTTTAAATAGATATAATCAAGTTAAAAATGTTGATATCCAAAACAATACTATTATTAATTCAGGACCAATTTCTTTTGGTGAAGGAAAAGATGATGAAAGAAGCTTAGCACCCATCAATGTAAATTTTGCTAATAACTTAATTTTTAACAATACATCATCAGAAAATATTGTTTTTGTAGATGACGTTTCTGGAATAACATTTAAAAACAATTATATAGATGGTAAAGAAACAACTATAAATGGTTTTAAAAACTTAAAAATTAATTGGAAAGAAAACAACAATATACCAATTCCAACTATACAAAATGATGATTTATTAGTTACTTCAAAAAATGATAAAAGTCCTATTGAAGATATTACAAATACTTCAAGAGTAACATTCAATGCAGGTGCATTTAATTTAGATGCCCAAAAAATGCCAAAAGTTTTAATGATTAGAACTGGTACTGGATGGAAACCTACATTTGAAAAACCTGAAGAAAAAATTGAAGATATAATTGTTGAACCAGGTTTAGAAACTCTTAGAAAAGCAATTGGAAAAGCTACAAACGGTAGTAAAATTATATTAAAAAAAGGAACGTATCTTTTTGAAAAATCAATTAGTATTTCCAAAAACATAACTATAATTGGTGATAAAGATGGTCAAACAATTTTATCAGTTAAAAAAGATATTGAAAAGCCTTTAAACTATTTTATCAGACTTGAACAATCATCAAATTTAAAAATTAGCAATGTAATTTTTGATGGTGAAACATCCAATCCAAAATATGCAATTGTGTCCCCAGATAAAAGCGAAGCTGGGATGTATAATTTATTTACAGACAATGTTATATTTAAAAGCTTCACCAATAAAGATGGGGGTGCAATTTTTAAAGCTTATAATGGTACAAGAGCAGATACTTTAAGTTTTAAAAATTCGCGATTCGAAAAAAGTTTTAGAGGTTTAAATTTATCTTATGATAAAGATGTTATGGGGTTTTACAATGCTAATATAATTATTTTAGAAAATTCTGTATTTAAAGATATAGAGGAAAATGCGGTTAATTATATCAGAAAAATTTTAAGTGAGGATTTTGAAGGAGGTAAATTAGTTGTTAAAAACTGCATTTTTAGCAACGTTTTTAATAATGAAAAAGGAAAAATATTAAAAGTGAACGGTATTCATGCAGTAGAAATTACAAACACAGTTTTCGAAAAAAGTTTTATGCAAAAGTCTCCAGTAGATTTAAAGGGTGCTTTTAGTTTTATAAAAAATTCCTTGATTTATGACAATGGTTTTGTAAAAACGTCAAATGGTGCTATGAAAGAAAATGTAATTTATAAAAACCCAAAATGGGAGGATAACAACTTATTTATTCCAAGTAGTAAATCACCTCTATTGAAGTCTAATAATGAAATTGATGATATTGGAATTTTAAAAAAAGAGTAATAATATTTAAAAAATTTCACAGTCTAATTGTTTATAATGAATAAAGTTTTACAAATTTTATTATCTATTTTGATGTTGCAAACCTTATCAGGTCAAGTAGTTTTGAGCGCAGATGGTGTAACCAACACATATAATTTAATAAATACTGCTTTTGCTTTGCCTAACAAAAATGTTGTTGAAGTGCCAGATTGCAATCACGCTAGTTTTGGGGATCATATAACCCAAGTTTTTGATGAGCAATTAAATAAATTTGTTTTTCAATTTCATATTCATGTAAGTCCTGATAATGATCGTTGTATAAATTTTGACAGACAACGAAATGAAATAAAAAGTTACGATGGTTCTCCAGAAAATTTAAAAGCAGTCGTTGGCGAAACTGTGGAATACAAATGGATGTTTAAAATAAGTGATGATTTTCAACCATCAAGTAATTTTACACACATTCATCAAATAAAATCAGTAGGAGGACCTTATGAATCTATACCAATGATAACGCTTACTTTACGAAAATCAAATCCTGATAGGTTAGAGTTAAGATACACTCCAACTACAAATCAAACCACTCTAAAAACAGCAAATTTAGACTTGTTTAGAGGCACTTGGGTAACAGTAAAAGAAGTCATTAAATTTGGAGAAACAGGATCGTATTTTATAGAAATAAAAAAGCAATCAGATAATCAAATTTTATTTTCGCACACAAATTCATCTTTAGATACTTGGCAAGATGGTGCAGATTTTGCAAGACCAAAATGGGGTATTTATAGAAGTTTACTCAATCAACAAGATTTAAAAGACGAAATTATGAAATTTGCAGATTTTAGTATTCAAGAAATTTCAGGAGCACTTTCTGTTGATGATTTAAAAGCTCAAGCCGAAAATATAGTGTTATTTCCTAATCCTGCTTCAAGTATAGTGCAGTTAAAAAACGGCAATTTAAACACGTATAGTTCAATAGAATTATACGATTTTGTTGGAAGAAAAGTACCTATTCAGAACAGACTTTCGCATAATACTTTAGATGTCTCTAATTTTTCAAAAGGTCTTTATTTTATAGTCCTAAAAAAAGATAGCATAACTGTAAAAGTGTTAAAATGTTACATAAAGTAACCCAATTTAAAAATGAAATTTAAAAAAATAGTTTTTTTGTTAGTATCCATAAGTACGAGTAGTTTTTTTTCGTGCGAATCTTTTATGGATAGTAAGGATGAGGCTGAAGAAGTAATTTTAGTTGAAAATACAGAAAAATTTGCTGATATAAATTTCTCTAATTGGAAAGTTACTTTGCCTGTTGATGAAAATAATAACGGAAGTCCAGATGAATACCAGCCGAATCAACTTGTAAATGGTGGATATAGAAACATAACAGCTTTAAAACCATATATGTATGATGATGTTTTAGATAAATCTATTGTTTTTTATACATTTCCTAGCACAACAACTTCAAATAGCAGTTTTTCTAGAACTGAATTAAGAGAGTTAATTAATCCAGCAAATTCAAAAATAAATTGGACTTTAGATACTGGAGGAGAAATGAAAGGTCGTTTAAAAATGATGGAAATTTCTAAAGACAATACTACTTCATCAAGAGTATTTCATAGAACTATTTTTATGCAAATTCATGGTATTATTTCAATTTCAGATATGAATTCTTATGGATTTTCATCAAACAACGGTCCTCCATTACTTAAAATGTATTGGGAAGAAGGCTACGTATGGGCTTTTAAAAAATCACTAGTAAATGAAACTACTTCAGGAACAAATTTATTTAACACTTCTAGTAGTATTTGGAAAGACGAAAAAATAAACATGGGTTATGTTGGTTTTGATGAGTTTGAATTTAGAATAAAAGCATCTAAAGGAAAATTAGAACTACAGCTAAATAACGAATATCCTTATATTTACGAAGATATTAGCCTAGCAAAATGGCCATTTGAAAACTATTTTAAAGCAGGTAATTATTTACAAACTACAAATTTAGAAGCATTTGCAAAAGTTAAATATTACACATTAACAATAACTCATTAATCAAAATTAAAATATGAAGTTTTATTACATTTTAATCAGCCTTTTTTTTTTACTTACATCTTGTGATAAAAAACAAATAGATACCATTTTAGTAGAAAATGAAAATGAATTAAAAGAAGCCATTACAAATGCAAGACCAGGTGATGAAATTGTTTTAAAAGAAGGAACTTATACAAATATAGAAATTCAATTTTTTGGAGAAGGTAGCAAAGAAAATCCGATTACATTGAGAGCAGAAACTCCAGGGAAAGTATTTATTGAAGGAAAATCGAATCTTAGAATTGGAGGGAAATATTTAATAGTAAAAGACTTGTATTTTAGAAACGGATACACTCCTACAAAATATGTTATTCGTTTTAAAATTAATGATGAAAAAATTGCATTTCACTCAAAAGTAACCAATTGTGTTATAGAAGAATTTACACAATTAGATAGAGATGACTCAGATCATTGGGTAGAATTTTGGGGACAACATAATGAGTTGAGCAACAATTATATTGCTGGTAAATCTAATTTTGGACCTACAATAATGGTGATGTTAAAAGGTAATGAGCACATTAACAATTATCATCAAATTATTGGTAATCATTTTGGACCAAGACCAAGAAAAGGAGGTCCACATGGCGAAACTATACAAATTGGAGATAGTGGAACCTCTATGACACCTTCTTATACTAAAGTAGAAAATAACTTTTTTGAACGTTGTAATGGTGAGGTAGAAATTATATCAAGTAAATCAAATTATAATAATTTTAAAAATAATGTGTTTTTTGAGAGCGAAGGATCTTTGGTTTTGCGTCATGGAAATTATAACACAATTAATGGTAATGTGTTTATTGGTAATGACAACTCAAAATTTATTGGCGGAATTCGCGTAATTAATACAGGTCATTGGATTACCAATAACTATTTCTACAAACTAAAAGGAACAGAATTTAGAGCGCCAATTGCAGTAATGAACGGTATTCCAAAATCGCCATTAAATAGATACAATCAAGTTACAGATGTTGTTGTAGCTTATAATTCTTGGATAGAATGCCCTACACCTTGGTTTTTAAGTGTAGGCTCTAATATTAGTAAAAGTAATGTTTTACCAGCTTCCGAAATTCGCTCAGCAAGACCCGAAAGAACCCTTTTTGCCAATAATTTAATTTATAATTCAACAATTTCTGAATATCCAGTTTTTAATTATGATACAGTTGATGGCATCACCTTTAAAAATAATATTTCTAATAACGAAAATAAAAGCGAAGTTAGCTCTGATGGAATTTTGAAACAAGATATTACTGTAAGTAAAATTTCAGAAAATTTATTTACCACTACAAAAAACAATTCAATTATATATCAAGGTTTTGATTTTGATAAAATCAAAACAGATCTGTTTGGTGCAAGCAGAATGTCAAAAAATAATATTGGTGCAATTGTAAATCCAGTTTCAATGGGTACTATTTTAATTGATAAAACAAAATATGGTACAACTTGGTTTTCATCAGAAAAAGAAAAAAGAGATCCAAAAATTCATAATGTTTCCACAGCTAATGAACTATCGCAAGCATTTAAAAATGCAATTTCAGGAGATATAATTAGTTTAAAATCAACTGATATAACTATTTCAGAAACTGTTACAATTAATAAAGAAATCACCATAACTTCTGCTAATAAAAACAGTAAAGCGATTATTAATTTTACATCACCAAGTACCGCTTTTTCTTTACAACCTGAAGGAAAATTACATATACAAAATCTAATTTTAAACGGAAATGGCAATCAAAATGCATTTACTACACTAGATAAAAAAATGTCAAAAGCATACGATTTATTCATAAAAGATTCAGAAATACAAAATTTTAAATCGGTTTTAGAAGTCTCTAAAGGATCGTTTGCAGATACAATTATGGTGTCGAACTCATTGATTAAAAATTGTGTAAAAGGGATAAACTTAAATAAGGAAACCAATGATGGTGGTGATTATAATGCTGAGTTTGTGTTGATTACAAATACCACTTTTGATAATATTTCAGAAAGTATATTGGATTATTACAGAGGAGGTTATGATGAATCTACTATTGGCGGAAACTTGCTTTTTATAAATAATACAGTTACCAATTCTGGAAAATCATCAGAAAGCATTTTAATAAAAAATAGAGGTATTGTAAATGTAGATATAGAAAGCAATACTTTTAGTAATAATCCCGTAAAAATTATAGCCATTTTGTGGGGCGAAAAAGATCAAAAACCAGTAGATAACTTTATTCAAAATTCAGGAACAATTGAAGTAGTGCAAAACCTAAAATTAAAACTAATGTATTAAGTACTTATAAAACAAACCATTATCATGAAAAAAATACTAATTTTTAATTTACTATTGTTGTCATTTTTAGCTTGTAATAAAGAAAAAAATGAAAAAATAGTATTTCCAAGCGATGTTATTTATTCTTTAGACAAATGGAAAATCCTTTTAGGAGATGGTACTTATAAGGAAAGCCTTATCAATTATAAAAAAGACGATTTTTTTTATGTTTCGTCAGATTCCAAAGGTAATTGGGTTGTTTTCAAGACACCTAATGCAGGAGTAACTTCTAGAACATCAAAAAACACAAGAACTGAACTTCATCAAAAAAAATATTGGACTCCAGAAATTGGAGGAAAATTAACAGGAACATTAAAAATACAACATGTCTCAACAACAGGAGATGCAACAGTGCCCTCTTCTTTTTCAGTAGTAATTGGTCAAATACATAGTGATGAAGGACATGAAAACGAACCTTTAAAAATATATTACAAAAAATATCCAGGTCATAAAAAAGGTTCCGTTTTTTGGAATTATGAAATTAACACAAAAGGAGATAATAAAGGAAGATTTGATTTTTCTACAGTTGTTTGGGGTTATGATTGGTCTGTTGTTGGACCAAATTCAACTACTAATCCCAAAGAACCCAAGGATGGAATTGAATTAGGGGAAGAGTTTACTTATGAAGTAAATGTTTTTAAAGGAATTATGCATCTTACATTTACTAGCAAAAATCACGAAAAGGCAACTTTTTCAAAAAATTTGTTAGTATCAGATTTTTCAAGTAAAAAAGATATTCCTCAGCAGGTTATAAATTTATATTCTTCAAAGCGAACTGTAAGTGAAGAAAAAGAAAATGCATATTCAGGAGAATTAATGTATTTCAAGCAAGGAGCTTATAATCAAGCAAATGGGCAATCTACAAAATCTAAAATTTTTAATGGAGATATTTTAAAACAATATAAAAACGGAAGCTATGCAGAAGTTTGGTTTAAGGAATCAACTCTAGGAGCAGGTGCATTAGTAGATGAAAATCCTATTTATGCAAGTCACGTTATTCCATTTTTTGATCATTGGAATTTAATTTTAGGAGATGGTTCAAATGCTGGCATTGCAAATAATTTCGAAAATAAAGATTTCTTTTTTACTACGAATGATGGCACTACAGATTGGGTTGTTTTTAAAACACCAAATGCAGGAGATACACATGGAACTTCTAATAATACAAGAACTGAGTTAGCACAATTAAAAAAATGGTATCCCAAAACTGCAAATGATAAATTAACAGCAACACTTAAAGTAATGAATGTTTCTTCAACTGGTGACGCACGTGTAGCAGCATCACATTCTGTAGTTGTTGGTCAAATTCATAGTGCAGATAAACACGAAAATGAACCGCTTAAAATATTTTATAAAAAATTTCCTGGTCATACAAAAGGTTCTGTTTTTTGGCATTATGAAATTAACACAAAAGGTGACGATAATGCAGGAAGATGGGATTTTTCTACTTCTGTTTGGGGTTACGATTTTTCTGTTGTAGGCTCAGAAGAAAATTCATATCCAGAAGAGCCAAAAGAAGGGATAACTTTAGGGGAAGAATTTAGTTATGAAATAGAAGTTAAAAATGGTGTTATGAATTTAAAATTTAGAAGCAAGAATCATAAAACCAAAATATTTACAAAGAATTTAATCAATTCAGAATATACTACTACTGAAGATATTCCATTACAAACACAAAGACTATTTGTGCCGATTGGTCAAGATGGTGTTGAGCTTGCAGATGCTTACTTAGGAGAAGGTTTGTTTTTTAAACTAGGAGCCTATAATCAAACTAATGGAAAATCTCCAGAAATTAATAAAAATTGGTGTTCTGGTGCTGAAACACATGGTGGAAATTTAAAAAAGCAATATGAAGATGGTAACTATGCTGAGGTTTGGTTTAAAAAAGGAAGTATAATAATCAATGATAATGCTATTTCAAACAAAGACTATTTCATGAAAAATGATTAGCATAAATGTGTCCTTTACTATTTTAACTTCAACTTTATTTTTAGTATCACATATAAATCGTAAAAAAAATGAAAAAATTTACATTTCAGTTATTAGTATTGCTTTCAATTTCTGCATTTAGCCAAACTATTCACAATATTAACAATCCATCTGAGCTTAAAAATTTGACACTAAACGCAGGTGATACAGTTGTTTTAGCAGACGGAATTTATTCATCTGATGAAAGAATTAAATTCTCACCAACTACCGGTACAGCAGATAATCCTATCACATTTAAAGCTGCAACTCCGGGTGGAGTTAAGTTTACAGGAGGTTTACAAATGAGTATTGGAGGAGATTATGTTATAGTAGATGGTTTTTATTGGCAAGGTGGTTATGGAGCAAGTAACTTTATAGAGTTTAGAGATGGGTCTGATTATGCAAATTATAGTACAATTCAAAATTGTGCTATTGATGGTTTAGCTATTAGTCCAGATGATAAAGCCGATAATGGAACTACATCAATTACAAAACACAGGTGGATTGTTTTGTATGGTACTTATAATTCGGTTATTAATTGTTCTTTTATGAATAAAGAAAGTGCTGGAGCATTAATTTTAGTTGAATTGGCTTACAATGCCTCACCGAATGGAACAACAAATACTAGTTGTATTGCAGTAGGACACACCATTAGTAATAATTATTTTTATAAATATGCAAAAATTGATCCTACTTTAAGTAATTCTGGTGATAGCGAAACAATACGAATAGGCAGCAGTGAAAATCAAAATGTAAATAGTAATACAATAGTTACTAATAATTATTTTGTGGAATCTGATGGCGAAAATGAAATTATTACCAATAAAAGTAAAAACAATCAATTTATCAATAATACTTTTAGAAGATGCAGAGGTTCATTGGTTTTAAGACATGGATCAAATGCTTTAGTTAATGGTAATTACTTTTTGGGTGAAAATATTGATGGAACAGGAGGTATTAGAATTACAGATAGCAATCATATTATTACCAATAATTATATTCAAGATTGTATTACGTCTCGAACTTCTAGTAACACAAGAACAGAATTAGGAGAAAAAAAACATTGGATTCCAGAAGAAGGAGGGAAACTTACAGCTACATTAAAAGTACAACACGTTTCTACCACTGGTCATGCAGATATTTCATCTTCGTATGCAGTGGTTGTTGGTCAAATTCATAGTGGTGAAGGTCATGAAAACGAACCTTTAAAAATATATTATAAGAAATTTCCAGGACACACAAAAGGGTCTGTTTTTTGGAATTATGAAATAAATACACTAGGAGATAATTCTGGCAGATGGGATTTTTCTACAGCAGTTTGGGGATATGATTTTTCAGTAGTTGGTACAGATGCAACCACAGAACCAGAAGAACCAAAAGATGGTATTGAGTTAGGAGAAGAATTTACCTACGAAGTAAATGTATATAAAGGAATGATGTATTTAACCTTTACAAGTGAAAATCATCCAACAGTAAAGTTTGCTAAAAATCTATTAAAATCAGATTTTTCTACAAAGGCAGATATTCCACAACAGGTTATTAAAAGATATGCAACCAAAAGAATTGTAAGTGAAGAAAGACCAAATGCGTATGCAGGTGAAATTAATTATTTTAAACAAGGCGCTTATAATCAGGCAAATGGTAAATCTACCAAGTCAGAAATTTACAATGGTGATATTTCCAAACAATACCAAAATGGAAGTTATGCAGAGGTTTGGTTTAAGGGTGCAACTGTTGGAGAATCTACAAATCCAAATCAATGAAAAAAGACAAATTGAACAAAGTAATTTTTATACTTGGTGTTTCTGGATGTGGAAAAAGCACCATTGGGAAATTACTTTCTCAAGATTTAAATATTCCTTTTTTTGATGGTGATGATTTTCATCCTGAAGGTAATATTAAAAAAATGAGCAATGGAATTGCTTTAAATGATGATGACAGACAAAGTTGGTTAATCACTTTAAACGATTTAGCAAAAAAGCAAGTTTTAAGAAATAGTTGCATTATTGCTTGTTCTGCCTTAAAAGAAAAATACAGAAATATTTTATGCAATTTTATAGAAAATCAATCGAAATGGATTCATTTATCTGGTACATTTAATCACATATTGGAAAGATTAAATAGCAGAGCAAATCATTTTATGCCAGCAGAATTATTAAAGTCACAATTTGATATTTTGGAAATCCCTGCATATGCTTTGCAAATTGATATCAACTTAAAACCAGAAATAATTATACAAACAATTAAAGAAAAATTAATGACAACATCAGAATTTGGATTGTTTGGTTTAGGAGTTATGGGAAAAAGTTTGGCTAGAAATTTAGCCAATAATGGTTTTGAAATTTCGATATTTAATAGACATGTAAAAGGTGTAGAAGAAAACATTGCTATTAATTTTAAAGCAGAACATAAAGAGTTATCTACAGCCAAAGCATTTGATGATATTGCTGGTTTTGTAAATTCTTTGCAACAACCTAGAAAAATAATGTTAATGGTAAATGCAGGTAAAACTACAGATATTGTTATCGAAGATTTATTACCACATTTAGCAGAAAATGATATTTTAATTGATGGAGGAAATTCTAATTATCTAGAAACCAAAAAGAGATTTGAATACCTAAAAAATAAAAAAATCCATTTTATTGGAGCAGGAGTTTCTGGAGGAGAAGAAGGTGCTTTAAAAGGGCCATCAATTATGCCAAGTGGTGATTTAGAAGCTTACAAAAAAGTTCAATTTTATCTAGAAACCATAGCTGCAAAAGACAAAAATAATTTGCCTTGTTGTGTGTATATAGGTTCAGAAGGAAGTGGTCATTTTATAAAAATGGTTCATAATGGTATTGAATATGCAGAAATGCAATTGTTGGCAGAGGTTTGTACTATTCTAGAAAACTTAGGACAAAATCCTGATGAAATAGCAAACACTTTAGAAAGTTGGAAATCTACTGCTGATAGTTATTTGCTAAACATTACAACATCCATTTTTAGGAAAAAAGAAAATGATGAATGGCTAGTAAAAAAAATACTAGATAAAGCTGGTAATAAAGGTACAGGAAACTGGACAACCATTGCCTCTGCAGAACTAGGTGTACCAAGTACATTAATTGCCTCTGCTTTGTTTTCGCGTTATATTTCTTTTTATAAAGATGAGCGTATTGAATTGAATAAAAAGTATACAGAATCAAAATCATCAACAATAAATGCAACTAATAAAGAAGTCTTAGAAGCCTATCAATTTGCAAGAATTATGAATCATTATCAAGGTTTTAAATTAATTGAAGAAGCTTCTTCTAAATTTTCTTGGAATCTTAATTTAAGTGAAATTGCAAGAATTTGGACAGCAGGTTGCATTATAAAATCTACTTTAATGCAAGATTTAGTGGGTGTTTTTAAAGAAACAACTAACATTTTAACCAATTTAACATTGGAAACTATAGTTAAACAATACAGACCCGCTGCAAAAAAAGTAGTTTCTGAATGTGTTTTAAACGATCTTACAACACCTGTTTTAACAGAAGCTGTTCAGTTTTTAAACGGAATTACTACAGAATATTCCTCAGCAAATGTAATTCAAGCACAAAGAGATTTTTTTGGTGCACATACCTATCAAAAATTAAATGATGCATCATCAAAAAATTACCATACAAATTGGATTGAATAATTAGTAAATAACAATTAAAAATTATGGAATCACCGAAGACTAAAAAACCTTTTTATAAAAAACTAATTGCTATTGTATTGGGTTTTGGTCCAGGTATTTTTGCAATTGGTTATACAATTGGTACAGGTAGCGTAACTTCTATGATTGTTGCTGGAAGCAAGTTTAATATGCAATTATTATGGGTGCTTTTATTAAGTTGTGTTTTTTCTGGGGTATTAATGTTCGCCTATGGAAACTATGCTTTAATAACAGGCGAAACAGCACTATTTGGTTTTAAAAAACATTTTAAATATGGTAAAATATTAGCGTTATTAATTATTGTTGGAATTACTTTTGGACAATGGAATTCTTTAATGGGTATTTTAGGAATTTCATCTAACATTATTTTTGAAATACTAGCTATAAATTTTCATGATTTAAATGGTTTTAAATATGAAACCGTTTTAATAATTGCCATTCTAATTATAGTAACCTTTTACTTGTTAATGTTGGTGGGTAAGTATACTTTTTTTGAAAAAATACTGGTTATTTTTGTAAGTTTAATGGGGTTGTCTTTTTTATTATCCCTGTGTTTTGTTCAGCCGCTTTCTATAGATATTGTTCAAGGATTTTTACCAACAATACCAGATGTTCCTGGAGGTAAAATGTTGGTTGCAGCATTTGTAGGTACAACAATGGCAGCTGCTACGTTTTTATCACGTCCATTATTTATAAAAGGAAAAGGATGGACTATGGTTAATTTAAAACAACAGAAAAAAGATTCTATTACAGCTGCAGTTTTAATATTTGTAATAAGTGCTACAATTATGGCAGTTGCAGCTGGAGCTTTATTTTACCAAGGCAAAGCTGTTACTCAAGTATTAGATATGGCAAATACTTTAGAACCAGTTGCAGGTAAATGGGCAGTAACTATTTTCTTTTTTGGTGCTTTAAGTGCTGGTTTATCATCCATTTTCCCATGTTTGCTAATTGCGCCATTATTGGTGGCAGATTACCAATCAGGAATTTTAGATACTAATTCTCGTCAATTTAGAATAATTACAGCAATTGCTTGTTTAGTAGCACTAATTGGTCCTGTATTTGGTGGTAATCCTATCGAAATTCAAATTTTATCGCAAGTATTTAATGTGTTTGTTTTGCCAATTGTAATTTTGGGAATTATCCTTTTATTAAGTAGTAAAAAAGTAATGAGTAATTATAAAACGAGTCTTGGCGTATTTATTGGCATGTATGCTGCTCTGTTTTTTTCTTTGGTAATTTCTTATAATGGTGCTCTTGCATTATTTGATTATTTTTAAAAGTGGATACAATAAAATCAACAATTTAAACTTACAATAAACGATTTATATAATGATAAATAATAATAAACTTTTAGGAAAAAATATATTAATAACTGCTGGTGCTCAAGGTATTGGAGAAGCAATTACAAAGCATTTTATTAATGCTGGAGCCAATGTAGCTATCCACTATTTTTCTAGTGCAGAAGCTGCCAAAGAATTAGTAAAGTATGCAAAAGACAAAGGTTTAAATGCGATTGCGATTTCTGGAGATTTAACAAATGAAAATGATGCAAATTTATTAGTAGAAAAAACTATAGAAGCCTTTGGCAATTTAGATATTTTAATAAATAATGCTGGTTCTCTAGTTGCACGTAAACTGCTTAATGAAATGGAAACTGAATTTTGGCACAAAGTTATGGATGTCAATCTTACTTCTATGATGTTTGTTACAAGAGCTGCAGCACCTTATTTATCAAAAAATAAAAATAGTAGTATTGTAAATTTAGCATCACTTGCAGGAAGAAAAGGAGGTCATGCAGGCTCTTTGGTATATTCTACCAGTAAAGGAGCAATTTTAACTTTTACAAGAGCACTTTCTGGAGAATTAGGCCCACTAGGTATTAGAGTAAATGCAGTTGCTCCTGGATTAATTTTAGGAACGTCTTTTCACAACACTCATACCACCAAAGAATCGGCTGTAAAAACAATATCAGAAATTCCAATTCAAAGAGCAGGAAATTCAGATGATGTTGCACGTGCAGTTTTATTTTTAGCTTCTGAATATGATGGTTTTATAACAGGAGCCACATTAGATATTAATGGAGGTGTATATAACATGTAGTTATTTTAAGAATGGATAATCATTTTTTTTAAATAAATGAAAAATAATTTCATTTATTCATTTTAATTTTTATTTTTGGTAAACCAGTTTGGTAAACCAAAAAAAACAGGCTTAAAGAACCAATAAAATGAAAAAAATTACACTACTATTATTGTTGTTATTTTCTATTTCTATAGTGGGTCAAAATATGACTTATACTATTGATGATCCAGAAGATTTAAGAAATGTAATTTATCAAGCAGGAGATGTTATCATTTTAAAAAATGGTGTGTATACAACAGATGAAAGAATCATTTTTTTAGGTTCTGGTACTGCTGAAAACCCTGTAACTTTTAGAGCAGAAACTCCTGGAGGAGTTATTTTTACTGGAGGCCCACGTTTAACTATTGGAGGTGAATCTGATAATGGAACCAAAATAGCAACAGGAGAATATTTAGTTGTAGATGGCTTTCATTGGAAAGGTGGTTATGGTGCAAGTAATTTTATCGAATTTAGAAATGGCCAAGATTTTGCACATCATAGTACAATTCAAAACTGTGTAATTGATGGTTTAGGAGTTGAAACCAGTGAACTAGCAGATGATTTAGCTGATGAACAAATTCCAAAACACAGATGGATTGTGCTCTATGGAACATACAATACTGTAATAAATTGCTCATTTATGAATAAAGTTACTGCAGGTGCAATAATTTTAGGAGAATATGCTTACAATGCTTTTCCAGATGAAGATAATGATAATTTAAACACTAGTTGTACAGAAGTAGGCCATAAAATATTAAATAACTATTTCTTTAATTATTCTAAAATAACAGAATTATATCCTTACACTAAAGCAAATGGCGATCCTTATTCTAACTCAGGTGATAGTGAAACCATACGTTTAGGAACTAGCTCTTATCAAATGGTAAATAGCAATGCCATTGTAAGTAACAACTATTTTGTACAATCTGATGGAGAAAACGAAATCATCACTAATAAAAGTAAAGGAAATACGTTTACGAATAATACTTTTAGAAGATGTAGAGGTTCTTTAGTTTTAAGACACGGTTCTTATGCAATTGTAGATGGTAACTACTTTTTAGGAGAAGATGTAGATGGTACAGGAGGTATAAGAATTGTAGATAGTGAGCATACAATTACAAATAATTATATACAAGATTGTATTGCAGTAAATAGTGGTGCAAAATGGAATAATGGTTTTACTTTTTTAGGTGGAAGTGCAAATGCTGATGTTACTTGTACAGCAGATAATGTTTCTAGCGATTATCAAAAAGTAATAAATATAAATGTTGCTAACAATACTTTAGTAAATACAAATGCCCCATTATTTTATAATGAAGATAAAGGATCTACAGATCCAACAGGAACAGTTACTAACAACTTAATTTACTTTGCAAATGCAGATCCAAATTTAACCGCTGTTATTTCTGGTGATAGTGAAACTGCTTTTACTAATTTAGGTAAAGGTTTAACCTATTCTGGAAATGTTTTTACAGGAACATCTTTGGGTGCAACAACAACTGGTTTCTCTGAAGAAGCAGGCATTGTAGCAACTGCCAATGGTGAAGTTTTTACTTTCTCAGGAGCAACAGGAAAAGGTGCAGATATGGGTTCTTATACACCAACTACTGATACTATGGTTGGTTATGGAATAGGTGCTTGTTTTGTAGATAACACAGGAGCAAGCATAACAAATGGAGATTGTACAATTGCAGTAATAGAATCTTTAACAGTTAGTGGTTTATCTGCCTTAGATCCTTTAGCTGGCAGTTATGATGTTACAGTAACTGCAAATGTAGGTTGGACAGCCGTTTCAAATGATGCTTGGATTACTATTAATACCAATTCAGGAACAGGAAATGCAACAGTTTCTGTAACAGTTACCAAAAACGATACAACAAGTTCAAGAACAGGTACTATTACTTTTACACAAGTTGCTGGTGGTGATAATATTGTAAGAACTTTATCTGTAACACAAAATGGAGCAGATTTAACTAGCAACTACAATTTAATAAATACAGGTGATGCAAATGACCCAGTAAGTGTACATTCTTTTTCAAAACAAGAAGTTGGTAATGGAAAAACAAATTATGCAACCAATACTTTAGATAAAGACAATGGTACAGTTTGGGCTGCAGATGATGATGCAATTGTTTCTGGTGATTATAAAGGTGATGGAGAGTTCATTATTTACGATTTAGGTAGTGTACATACTGTAAACATGATACAGTACACAACTACAAACAAAGCAGACCCTTTTGGTTTTCAAATATGGGCTTCATCAACAGGAACAGATGCTTCAGATTTTACTAAAATACTTCCTGTTTCAGCAGATTTATTGTTATCTGCAACAAGTACAACAGATTTTAATCAATTTGAAATTTCTAGTGGTTTAAATGCTCGTTTTATAAAATTAATAGGTTTTGGTAGATTTAATAGTGATGGAGATACTAGAAAAAGTGTATGGAGTGCAGTTGGCGAAATAGAGTTTTATGGTTCATCAATTTTATCTGTAAATGATGTAAAACCAATAAATGAATTAGCAATTTTTCCTATTCCAGCAAAAGATATTCTTTACATTAAAAACACAAATCAACTCATAAAAGAGATAGCTATTTATACAATTGATGGACGAAAAATACTAGGAAAAAAAATATCAAAATCTACTCAAAATTCCACTCTAGATGTATCCAATCTAAAAAATGGTTTATACATTATTAAAGTTGATGATGAGCAAAACTCCGTTTCAAAAATTATTACTATAACAAAATAGAATTTAGGAATTAATTTTATTTCAATTTAAACTAACAAAACTATTTAATTAATAGTTTTTTAAAATAAATTTTGATAATCCAAATAAAATTGTATTTTTGGAAAACCAAATTGGTTATCCAGTTTGGAATACCAATCAAACATAAACTTTTTAAACTCACTCTTATGAAAAAAACATTACTTTT
>JANQTK010000146.1 GCA_030731695.1 Polaribacter sp. | reverse complement strand
GCTAACTTCCATAGCCTTAATTGCGGCTATTAAATTTGAGTTTGGTAGTTTTAAAATACATTTTGCAGAGCTTGGCATTTTTAACTTTCCTTACATCTGGCATTTTAACACCTATGTTGCTGCCATTTTAAAATTCTTTTTATTGTTAGTCATTGTTTCCATGATGTCTAATGAATATAGTTATAAAACATTGAAACAGAATTTAATAGATGGATTAAGTAAAAAGGAATTTATCTTATCTAAGTTTTACACAGTCATTGCATTTGCTTTGATTTCAACAATTTTTGTATTTGTAGTTTCATTGATTTTAGGATTGATTTACTCTGATTACGATGAGAGTTCCATCATTTTTTCTGATATGGAATATTTAATTGCATTTTTCGTAAAACTGCTCGGTTTTTTCTCTTTTGGATTATTTTTAGGAATCCTCATCAAACGTTCTGCTTTTGCTGTTGCAGGAATGTTGGTTTGGTTGATTGGTGAAAGTCTTTTCAAAGGATTTTTATATTGGGAATTTTATAAAGAAAATGTAGATGTTAGTGACAAAGTAGACGCAATTATGCAATTTTTACCCATGGAAGCCATGAGTAATTTAATAAAAGAACCTTTTTCAAGATTGGGAGTAATTAGAAGTGCCGCAAATACCATGGGCGAGGCGTTTACTAAAAGTTATGATGTAGAATTTTTAACAATACTAATCGTACTTTTTTGGACTTTCATATTCATTTTTTCGTCTTATAAATTACTTGAAAAAAGAGATTTGTAAATATTCAAATTCATAAAAAAACAGCTTTAAAGAAAATTCTTTAAGGCTGTTTTTTAATTCCATAATTTCTTTTTCAATTTTGGATGTTAAAATCTTAAGCTTCAAATCTTTTTTAAATATCTTTGAATTTTATGAATATTTTAAAATCAAACAATAATAAGCTAGATTTCACCTTTTATGTTCAAAGTTTTCAAATTATTTATTTTCTTTTTGTCATTTTCATTGTTCTCACAAAATGAAACTAAGAATTGGTATTTTGGGAATAAAGCTGCCATCAAATTTGAAAATGGGCGAATCATCAACTTGGATGATAGTGAAATGGATGCACCTGCAAATTCAACTTCTATTTCTGATGAAAATGGAAATTTGTTATTTTATTCTGATGGAGCAACTGTTTGGAATCGAAATCATGAAATTATGCAAAATGGTAATGGACTCACAGGTCAAAACACCCATTTTCAATCAACAATAATTGTCCCAAATCCTGGAGATAAAAATAAATATTATTTGTTCTATACAAGATCTGAAAGCTTACCTACATTAGCATATAATCCAGGAACTTATTTCGCAGAAATTGAGTTTAATAATGAGTATCCTAATGGAGTTGTAACTACAAAGAACTTTATTTTAAACAGAAATGCACCAACAGAAAAAATTACTGCAGTGCATCACAAAGATGGAAAATCTTTTTGGTTACTTACCTTAAATGGAGACGAGGAAGACCTTTCGTCACCAAGAAAAGTATTCAATCTATTTAAAATAGATGAAACAGGATTGAACACAACTCCGACTGAAATCATTGTAAATGATGCAATTGAAAATTTAGGAGTTATGAAATTTTCTCCAAATGGAAAAAAATTAGCTATTTCTGCCAATACAAATAATGATTCTTTAAAAAGAGTTATAATTTACGATTTTAATTCAGAAACAGGTGATTTAACTTACTCAAAAGTTTTAATTGTAAATCAAGGTCTTGCACTTTTTTCTACAAATGGAATTGAATTTTCCCCTAATAGTAAATATCTTTATATTACCATCAGAAATGGATTATCATTAATTCAGTACGACATGAGTGATGATTTGGAATTTGGTGTAGATGCAAAAACGTACTTATTCTCAAGTAATTCTTTAAAAATAGAAAGTCTTCAGTTAGGAAATGACCAAAAAATTTATGTGGCTTTAAACGATGAAGCTGATGGTTATAATTTTTTAGGAGTCATTGAAAATCCCGATGAAAAGGGAATTTTAGCAAACTACAGGCACAATGCTGTTCGCCTATCTCCAAATGCTTCAAAAAGAGGATTACCTAATTTTATTCAGTCGTATTTTGCCTCAAAAATCATCACAGAAAACGTATGTTATGTAAATGAATTTTCATTCAAAACTGAATCTTTTGCACCAGTTTTATCAGTTTCTTGGGATTTTGGAGATGGAAATACAAGCACAGAAAATAATGCAACACACACTTATAGTTTTCCAGGAAGTTATATTGTAACTGCAATTTTAACAATTGGAAATCAAAATATTACAGTTACAAAATTAGTAAATGCTTTTGAATTGCCAATAATTATTCCTAATCAAGAGTTGGTGGAATGTGATGAAGATTTGGATGGACTTTCTACATTTAATTTAGTAAGCATAAGAGAGAAAATTTTAAGCAGAGGCTCAACTGATATTACTGATTTTTACCTAAATCAAACAGATTTAAATAGTGATATTAAAATCACAAATCCTGAAAATTTTCAAAATACAGTTCCCAATCAACAACTATTTGTGAAAGTAACCAATGAAAATGGCTGTTCACAAACAACATCTTTTATTGTCAGAACTCGTTTTGTTCAAGTTGGAAATATTGCAGATGTTTTTGTTTGTGAAGATTCTGATGGAATTGTTGGAAACGCCAAAGGTGAATTTGACACGTTAACGCTTGAAACTTCTATCAGAAATCAATTGGGCTTATCAAATTCTTTTCGTCTTTCTTTTTATCCAACATTTAATAATGCGCAAACAAATACAAATAAATATATTGATATTTTTAATGAAAATTCTAAAACAATTTATTTAAAAATTATTGAAGGTGATGGTGGTTGTGGAGGTATTAAAGCGTTTAATATTGTGGTAAATTCTGAGCCCATTATAAATATTGAAGAAGTATATACCATTTGTTTTGACCCAAATTCACAACCTCCAATTATCATTTCTGGAGACTTGAGTAATCAACGTTTTGAATGGAAAAATAGCTCAGGTGAGATCATCAATAGAACTCGAAATTTTACTTTAAATACAGTTGGTGAATTTTCGTTAACTGTTTATAAAACTGAAAATAATTTACTGTGCTCAAACACAAAAACATTTAGGGTTATCAATCCAAATCCACCAGAATTCGCAGAAATTTTAGTCAATACAGAGGATGAAACTAATAATATTATTGATGTTTTTATTAATGGAAATAGTACTTATCAATTTTCTATAGACAATATCAATTTCTTTGGAAACGGAAGTTCATATACTTTTTCAAATGTTGCAGCAGGATTACAAACTGTTTTTGTAAGAGACATAAATTCTTGTGAACAACCAATTGAAAGAACAGTTTCTGTAATTGGTTATCAAAAATACTTCAGCCCAAATGGCGATGGAAACAATGATTATTGGAATATAAAAGGACTAGACAGTGCATCTTTTAAATCAATAAACGTTAGTATTTTTGATAGATATGGCAAAGTGATTGCCAAAATTACCGATTTCACTTCACAAGGTTGGGATGGTAGTTTTAACGGAAAAAATCTTCCTGCAAATAATTATTGGTTCACTTCAGAAATTATTGATAAAGACAATAATGTCATCAAAAAATCTGGAAATTTTAGCTTAATTCGAAATTAACAACCGTTTTCATTGCGTATTTTTGCATCATGAAATTTACGTTAGTATCCAACTTTTTACCAACTGGAGATCAGCCAGAAGCCATCAAAGAATTAACAAACGGAATTATTTCTGGAGAAAGATTCCAAACCTTGTTAGGGGTTACTGGTTCTGGAAAAACATTTACAGTAGCCAATGTTGTGAAAAATGTAGACAAACCCACTTTGGTTTTGGCACACAACAAAACCTTAGCTGCTCAATTATATTCGGAGTTCAAACAGTTTTTTCCTGAAAATGCCGTAGAATATTTTGTTTCTTATTACGATTATTATCAACCTGAAGCCTACATTCCTGTTACAGGAACTTATATTGAAAAGGATTTATCCATCAATGAGGATATTGAACGTTTGCGTTTAAGCACCACTTCTTCCCTACTTTCTGGCAGACGTGATGTGTTAGTGGTTGCATCAGTTTCGTGTTTATACGGAATTGGAAATCCAACTGAATTCAAAAAAAATGTAATTCCTGTTGCAATTGGTCAACAAATTGCACGCACCAAATTTTTACATCAACTCGTTACCAGTTTGTATTCTAGAACTGAACACGACATCAAAAGTGGAACGTTTAAAGTGAAGGGTGATGTAGTTACTATTTATCCATCTTATGGCGATTTTGGTTTTAGAATTCATTTTTTTGGGGATGAAATTGAAGAAATTGAATCCTTTGATTTGGAAAGCAATGCTATTGTAGAGCGTTTTCAAGAATTGACTATTTATCCAGCAAATCTATTTGTTACTTCTCCTGATGTGTTGCAAAATGCCATTCATCAAATTCAAGAAGACATGGTAAAACAAGTGGATTATTTCTCAGAAATTGGAAAACATTTGGAAGCGAAACGTTTGAAAGAACGTACAGAATTCGATTTAGAAATGATTCGTGAGCTAGGTTACTGCTCAGGAATTGAAAATTATTCGCGCTATTTAGACGGACGTGAACCTGGCACAAGGCCTTTCTGTTTGTTAGATTATTTTCCTGATGATTACTTAATGATTATTGATGAAAGTCATGTTACAGTTCCGCAAACCCATGCCATGTATGGAGGAGACAGAAGCCGAAAAGAAAATTTGGTGGAATATGGATTTCGTTTGCCTGCTGCCATGGACAATCGTCCTTTAAAGTTTGAGGAATTTGAAGCTTTACAAAATCAAACTATTTTTGTCTCTGCAACTCCTGCTGACTATGAATTGCAAAAAACGGAGGGCATTTTTGTAGAGCAAGTAATTCGTCCAACAGGATTATTAGATCCAATTATTGAAATAAGACCCAGCATCAATCAGATTGATGATTTAATTGAAGAAATTCAACTTCGAGTTGAAAAAGACG